>CALCJH010000216.1 GCA_937967775.1 uncultured bacterium
CGGTCCGGGCCTTCTTGCTTGCTCCAGAATATGGGTGGCTATTCGGCCGACAGCCGCTCCACACGGTAGCCCCCGCGAGCCTTATCGCTGATGTACACAATGACGTAAATCACGAAGAGGATCGCGGGCAGGATGGCCACCGTCATCAGCGCCCCGCTTGCGCCCAGGGTCTCTTTGAGGCGTCCCAGCCAGGGCTGAGCGAGCCCCGCTGAAGCCATGCCAGCGGCGCCCATTAGACCAAGGAGCACCGCTCCGCCCTTCGGGAACCGTTCGGAGGTAATGCCGAGCATGGTCGGCCAGAAGTAGCAGATGCCCAGCGCGAAGATGAACGACGCCCCGAAGGCTGCTGCCGGTCCCGTTACTTTGGCCATCGCCACCAGCCCCACGGCAGAGAGGAGAGCCGAACCGATCAGCAGACCCACCGGGTTGAACCGGTGCACCATTGGTCCTGCGAACAATCGTCCGACCAGCATGATGATGTTGATCCAGACCAGCACCAGGATGCCGTTCTTCAGCGCGATCTCGTTCATGATCTCGCCGATCCACTGCACGGTTCCCAGTTCGGTCGCCGCCGAAAGCAGCATGCCGAACAGGAACACCAGGAACAGCGGGCGGAACATCTCGCGATACATCTCCGCCGTGGAGACCCCGCTCTGGACGCGTTCCGTCGGGGGCAGGCGCAGCTTCAGGAAAAGGTATCCGTAGATGACCATCGGGATCAACACCACGGCCTGCTTGATCTTCCAGATGTGGCCGTACTCCACGACCTTCCTCGGGTCGTCAAGACCCAGCAAACGGACGAACAGCAGGGTCAGGAAGAAAGCTGCTAGGCCTCCGATGATCTGGCCGCCCGGCCACCAGGCGTGAAGGGTATTCAGCTTTACCGTCTTCTGATCCGGGTAAATGGTCGCGACCAGCGGATTGATTCCGGCTTCCACGAACCCGTTGCCCAACCCGATGATCAACGTCGCCAGTCCCAGAATGGCCACAGTGGGGGCGAAGATGGTCATGATCGTCCCCACCACATGCGCGACGAAGGCCAGTCCCAGCAGGGCTCGCATACCGATCAGGTCGCACAGCTGTCCGCCGATGAAGATCGCAATGGTGAATCCCCAGAACGCCGGAAGGATGGCGAACCCGATGGCCTCCGAGCTGCTCCGGAAGTAATGCTCCCACGCGCCCAGAATGTCGGCCCTGACGGAGAAGATCATACTGGTGGCCACCAGGGCCACGCAGCTCGCGAAGAAGAGCTGTCCGCGCTCGCTTGTGGACGCGGCAGCTCCCGCTGCCTCTGTCGAGGGTGTGTTCAACGCTCTACCTCCGCTTCATCTCATGCCGCGTTCACGGAAGACTCGCGGCATGGCAATGGTCCCGGCGGCGGCCGACTGCAGGCCGGTGCGCGCGCCGGGATGCATCCCTTATGCGCAGGTATTGCGCGTGAAGCGTCCGGATTCCTTCTCCGCGTGGCGGAGAAGGAATCCGGGAGATAGCCCGGAACGGCGCCGTCAGGCGGGCTGGCGGCCGTCTATGAGCCCCCGGGAGGCCAGGTATTCGAGGATCTTCTGTGTGCTCTCCTCCACAGTCTCGCGATCTGTCCGGACAACCACTTCGGGATTCTCGGGCGGCTCATAGGGGTCGGAGATGCCCGTGAAGTTCTGGATCTCCCCGGCAAGCGCCTTCTTGTAGAGGCCCTTCACGTCCCGCTCAGCAAGGACCTCGATGGGACATTCGCAATAGACTTCCACGAACTCGTCGGTCTGGCGGCGGATCTCGTCGCGGATTTCGCGGTACGGGGAGATGGCGGCAGTGATGGCGATGACTCCGTTGCGCGCCAGGAGATCTGCCACAAAGCCGATCCGGCGGATATTTGTGTCCCTGTCCTCCTTGGAGAACCCCAGGCCTTTGGAAAGATGGGTGCGGACCACGTCTCCGTCCAGTAGCTCGGTCTTGTAGCCGCGGCTGCGGAACTCGGCGAGCAGTCTCTCGCTGATGGTGGACTTGCCCGCTCCGGACAGCCCTGTGAACCAGAGAATGAACCCTTTGTGCATCGTATCCTTTCGCTCTTCGCTCCGGCCTGCCGGGTAGTGCGCGAGGCGGAGCGTCTTGACAATGGATTTCAAAAGATAATATACTAAGTTGATTGATTCAGTCCACTATGCGGAGGAACCCGATGGCCGTCCGCCTTGAGCAGGACGTTTCCGTTATATCCCAATCCTTCGAGACCGCCAGACCCGAAGAGGTGATCCGCTGGGCGGCCCGGACGTTCGGCGACGGACTTGTTATGACCAGCTCCTTCGGGGCCGATTCCGCAGTGCTGTTGCACCTCGCCACCCGCGAGATGCCCGGCATCCGTGTGATCTTCATTGACACCGGTTTCCTGTTCCCCGAGACTCATGCCTATGTGGAACAGCTTCGACGGCTGTTGGACCTGAACATCTGGCATTACCGCACCCGCAACGACCCCTTCTCATATCTGGAGTTGGCAGGAGAGGAAGACTTCCGTCATCGCCGGGATGTGGCTCGCTGCTGCGCGGCTAACAAGAACGAGCCCATGGAGCGGGCCATGCATGACCTCGCTCCGGCCGCCTGGCTGCGCGGTATCAGGCGGGCTCAGTCCGAATCCCGGCGGAACCGTCAGTTCGTTGAGTGGAGCGCTCGCTACTCCTGCTATGCCATCTCACCTCTGTTGAACTGGAGCGACGCGGATATTGAAGAGTACCTGCACAAGAATGACCTTCCGCGCCATCCACTGGCGGCATTCGGGTATCGTTCCATAGGCTGCAGTCCTCTGACCTGCACCCGCCCTGTGGAAGAGGACGAGGATCCGCGGTCCGGCAGGTGGGCCGGAAGCGGTAAGACAGAGTGCGGCCTGCATCTGGAGGACTACCAGATCTAACCGCGGCCCGCCTGCCCCGGGCTTGACACGCCGGTTCGGCTGGCGGCACAATCCAGCCACCCTGTGGACAACGCTGGAAAGGATGGATTCTTGCCTGTGCGCGACCCTCGTTTCAGGAAGCTGGCCGATGTTCTGCTGGACTATTCCACCCGCACTGCTGTCGGGGAGCGCGTGTTGATCGAATATGCCGGGGTTCCCGCTCCCATGATCAGCACACTTGTGGAGGCGGCTTCTGAACGCGGAGCGCTTCCGTTCGTTGACGTGCGCGAACCACGGGTGCAACGGACGCTCCTCTTGAACGCCACGGAAGAGCAGATGAAGGTCCAGGGTGACTGGGAGCTTCACCGGATGAAGCTGATGAACGTCTATATCGGTCTGCGCGGCGGTGAGAACGCCAGCGAAACGGCCGACGTTCCGCAGGAGCGGATGAAGCTGTATCTGGAGCACGT
>CALCJH010000217.1 GCA_937967775.1 uncultured bacterium
GATGGACTGGGCAAGCGCCGTCGTGCGCGAGAAATACACCTGATCATCCAGAGGCCGGCTGGACTGCTGGCCTCAGAGGGAGAACTATGCTTTTCAAGATAGGGAACGCGGATTCCGGAACTAAGAGCGTAGGAGCCGGAGGGGAAAAGAGCTCCATCCCGCTTCCGGCGGCCATCGGGCTGCTGGTGGTGGCACTGGTGTTGCTGTTCTTTATGGTGCTGAGGCCGATGCTGTTCAGCGAAGCGCCCCCGCCTCCGACATCTGCCCAGACGGAGGGGATGCCCGGAGGGGCTCCGGGGGGGCCTGAGATTCCACCACCCCCAGTCGCGCCTGGAGGGAGCGTGGGGGGTCCCGGCGCCGCGGATAGCGCGGCCGGACAGCCCTCTCCCGCGCCCGGCGCTCCCGCGACACCCGCGCCGGCGCCCGGCGCCAGCACTCCCGCTCCGGCTGCTCCGTCGGCCCCGGGAGATGTGCCCCTGACTCCGGAGACTGGCGAGATCCTCGTGAAGGGGACCGTGACTATGGTGGACGCTCCGAAGCTCAAACTGCGGATGAGCGTCACGGCGGTCCAGCTGGGTGGTCAACCGGAACGGGCTCTCGGCTCGCCGCGGGCGAAAGAGGTGGTGCTGGCTGACAACACGGACATAGTCAAGGGAGGCCAGCGGGTGAAGCTGGCGGACATCAAACCCGGCGCGACCGTGTGGGCCATCGGGCCGAATCTGGGAGAAGGACAACCGCTGGTGGCAAGAGCTGTGGCGGTTCAGTAGACAGACATATCAAGGGGCCGCCTGTTCGGGCCGGACGCCTCCCGACGGGAGGCGTCCGCTTCATTTTCCGGGAAATGCGGGCAGAAAAGAAGGAACGGGTTCTTGATATTGTGAAGCGTAGTGCAATACAATATTAACGAAGTGGTTTCACGGCCGGGCTGCGAAAACCCGGCATCCCCCGACAGGCTGCTTCGCGCGATGAGAGAGGCGCGGAGCATAGGCAGTGGAAGCTTTCGGGGCTGTCCCGACTGCCGCTCGAGTGGTATCGCTGACGCGATGGGCTTCGGCGGAGAGGCACACGGCAGGGTCGTTCCGCCGGAGCCGGAGGACGAGGGGCGCCATGGTAGACGTGACTCAGTTCGAGAGTGAATTCGCTGGCTCCCTCCCGCAGACGTGCGAACTGCTGCGCAGAGGGCATCTGGTGGTGGATCCGAGAGTCAAGCGGATCATCCTGCACGGGTCCCGCGGGTTGCGGGGAGGTTGCCGTCCGGATTCCGACGTGGACCTGACCCTGGTGGTGGACGACAGCGGAGTTGAGGAGGGCTACGAGCACGAAGCCCTGATGAAGGCGGTTCTGGAGGAGACCCTGCAGAACTGGAAGGGCGACGTGAAGCTGGATGTGGAGGCTGTCTTTGACCTCCACGGATGCCGGATGCCCTGCCTGGCAAATCCGAAGGTCAACACCCGAAAATGCCCTTACAGAGGGATCGACTGCATCGGGGTCTACCGGATGCACGGCGATCGCGCGGGATACGTGGTGCGCGCAGGTCATCAGGTGGACAAGATGCGCCCGTGCATCCTGGTCTGGGAGCGGAAGAAGACCGCCGTCCCCGCGTAAAGGCAACGTTCATGGTTTTGGGCCGTCCGCCTCGGGCGGACGGCCCCTCTGGTGTGGGCCGGCGCTTCCGTGCACCCCATCCGTACTGTAGTCCCCTGGAAGGAAGGCCGGGTCGCATTTTGCCCCGGCTTCCCCGCCAGCACCCGTGCAGGCTTTGGTCTGAAAAAAGACGGAGGACGTTCTCCAGGCGCAGAATGACGGTGGGCTGGCTCAGGCCAAATGCGGAGGATGTCGGAAGCCTGCCGACGCAGACGGGCAAAAAAGCCGGCCCGGCTTGCGCCGGGCCGGACGGGGATCACCCCGGTTTCACCGTCAGCCTACTGTCCCGGGCGCTTTCCACCGCCGGGACCGCGCGGGCCCGGATTGGGATTCGGGCAGGTGCCGCCGTTCGGGCCGGTACCATCGCCCGGTCCTCTGCCGTAGCCGGTCATCTCAAACCCGTCGTCCTGCACCGACCGCCTGCCCGGAGCAGGATTCTTGCCGATGCAGTCACTGTTCGGGCCGGTGCCATCGCCGGGGCCTCGCCCCTTCCCCACCGGCGCAAAAGCGTCATCCTGAACGGAGCGCCTGCCAGGAGCCGGGTTCTTGCCGCCGCCACCGATGGGACCAGTGCAATCCCCCGCACCGCGGCCGTTCGCCGCTGCGTAAAACGCCGTGTCCGGCTCATCTGCCACGGAGACCGCGGAAGCGGCTCCGGCTGCCACCGACAGCATCACAGCCGCGCTAAGGAAGGCGATTACTGTTTTCATCTCCTCTGCTCCCTTCCATCTCCCGTCCTCTGCGGGAGGAAGTGGTGTTTTCTGACCTGAAGACGACAAAGCACCGCAAAGATTCCACGGTTTTTGCGATCTGTCGAAACCCTCTGACGGATGCTATACTGCCGGGCGGTGAAGCGATGGGCAGCAGCTGCGCAGGGGACATCCGGCGGGTAGAGACGATCCTGGCGTTCGATCCCGGAACGGCGATCGTGGGCTGGGCGGCGCTTCGCGCCGCCGGAGACTCTCTCTTGCTGGGAGGTTGCGGAGCTCTCACCACCCCCTCCGGCCTTGCCGCCGCCGTTCGGCTCAGACAGATCCACGAGGGGGCGCTTGACCTGATCCGGCAGTGGAAGCCGGATGTGGTAGCCGTGGAACGACTCTTCTTCGCCCGCAATCAGACGACCGCCATCCAGGTGGGACAGGCTTCGGGAGTCATCCTGCTGGCTGCAGCCTCAAGCGGGCTGGAGGTGGTGGAATATACTCCACCGCAGGTCAAGCTGGCGGTCACGGGCGAAGGCAACGCAGACAAGCGCCAGGTGCAATACATGGTGGCTCGCCTGCTGGGACTCGCCGCTCCTCCCCGGCCCGACGATGTGGCGGACGCGGTGGCCATCGCCATCTGCCACGCCCACTCGCGCCACCTGCAGGCACTGACCCAGTAGAGTGCCTCCGGCCGACGGAAAGCGCACTCAGTCCAGCCGCCGGCAGACCTCCACCCCGTTCAGTGCCATATGATACAGGAACAGGTCGTGGAGCAAGTCGCCGGGATGTGGCATCGCTCCGATGCCGGTCGCCACGGCGATGGGCAGGTCGTAGGTCTGCACGCAGTCCTCGGGCACAATGACGCGCAGATTCTCTCCCTTTGCATTGGCCCGCAGCCTGAGATGCATGGCCAGTTGATAAAGGCAAAGATCCGTGCAGTCACCGGCGCAGATGGCCACCTGCAGAGGCACCGGTCCCAGGACACCCTCAAGATCTGTATCGATCCCGCTGCTGATGGAACGCTTCGGAACGACGCGGTACAGAGTGGAAAACGGAAGGGCGGTGAGCTCCGGTATGGTCTCCGACTCGGCCGTGCCCGCCACGCAGTGCGCCGGCCAGCAGCCGAACTCCGGCGAGTCCGGCGGGTGATTGTCCTGCGGCAGGATGAAGCGCCTGATGCCGTGCTGGTAGGCGCGCTGGAAGAGCACTGTTACCGCAGGAATGATTGCCCGCACCCGGGGGCTGGCCAGCGGTCCTTCGTGCGCAAAGCCGTTCACCATATCCACGCAAAGGACCGCAGCCTGCTCCGGCCCGCCGCTCTCTTGGAGCACATCCGCCACGGAGAGCGCCGGAAGCCCCTGCTTCCAACGCTGCAGCCAGTCCAGAAATTCGCGTTCCTCTTTTCGCTCAGCGCCGGTTCCCGTCATCGGCTGTTCCTCCAGATAGCAGCCCCCCATCTACCGGCAATTATACCGGTTTCATCCCCGCACAATTGACAGGATCACTGCCGCCCC
>CALCJH010000218.1 GCA_937967775.1 uncultured bacterium
CCGTTTCCTGGAGAGGGCTTTCGGTCCGCAGACTGTCAAGGGTGCCCCCAGGAACGGAGCGGGTTAGCGGGTCGAAGGTGAGGGAAAGCCTTCTCCCCCCGCTGGGAGATACTAGGGATGAGGGGCAGTATCCCACTCTGCAGTCGCCGCCGGACATTTAACCTTCAACCTTCAGCTTCCAACCCTCAATCTGAACTTCAGCCACCATCTTGTCGCCCCTCTGGACAACGGGGGCCGGAGTCTCGTATGATGCACCGGCAAAGGCGTTCCCCCCGCGCCCGAGAACGAGAAGGAGATACGCGCATTGAGAAGTCCTGGCTATCCTCGCATTCTCATCTGCCTTGCCCTGGCCTGCGTGATCGCCGGCGGCTGCGGGCAGCCTTCGGGAGAGAAGGCTCCCATCGGGAGCCCTTCGAATCCCATCAAGATGGCCTTCGTCCCTTCGCTGGACACCGGCAAGATCACCTTGAGCGCCGAAAGACTGGCCAAGGAGTTGGAGAAGCGCACTGGCTACACCATCGAGGTAACGGTGCCGGTCAGTTACGCGGCGGTCATCGAGGCGATGGGCGCCGGCAGGGTGGATGTGGCCTGGTTCGCTCCACTGTCCTACGTTCTGGCAAGCAGCAAATACGGGGCGAAGGTCCTGTTGATAACGGAACGCGATGGACACACGGACTACACGGGCATCATCCTGGCCCGCAAGGACGGACCGGTCAAGCGCATCGAGGATCTGAAAGGACGCCGCTTCGCCTTCGGCGACCCCCTCTCGACATCGGGGACCCTGTATCCCAAGCAGCTGCTGAAGGCGCACGGTATTGACCCGGATACGGACATCACCCCGATCTTCGCGGGCGGGCATGATAAGGCCATCATTGCGCTCTATAACGGGCAGGTGGACGGGTGCAGCTGCTACAGCGGATACGGCTCGGACGCACGCGACCGGGTGAAGAGCACCATCCCGGACATCAAGGAGAAGACCATCATCATCGGGCGAACCGCCAAGATCCCGAATGACAACGTGGCTGTCAGCGCGGACCTGCCCGATGAGGTCGCCCGGAAGCTGAAGCAGGCTCTGCTGGATATATCGGCCAGCCCCGACGGGCGCGAGATGCTGATGGAAGTCGCGGAGATCGACGGCCTGCGTGAGGTGGATGACTCGGTCTACGACTCTGTCCGGAAGATGGTGGCGGATGTAGGTCTGGACTTGCAGGAGTATCTCCGCAAAGACGAGGAGAAGCAGAAACAGAAGGCGTCCGGAAAGAAGGGCTGAAAAACCGGAGCACCAGTCACTGCAAGCGAATGATCCGCATCGAGAACCTTTCCAAGCAGTTCCCGGACGGGACCCGCGCCCTGAAGAACGTCTCACTGGAGGTCAGGGACGGCGAGTTCGTCAGCATCATCGGGCTTTCGGGAGCGGGCAAGAGCACGCTGTTGCGGTGCATCAACCGGCTGGTCGAGCCGACATCCGGCCGCGTGGAAGTGGACGGCATTGATGTCACCGATGCGCCGCCGGACACGCTCCGGCGGGTGCGCTGTATGACCGGGATGATCTTCCAGCAGTTCAACCTGGTGAAACGCGCCACGGTGCTCACCAACGTGCTGACCGGACGTCTGGGAACCACGCCTCCCCTCTGGGCGCTGATGAACCGCTTCCGGCCCGAGGATTACCGGGACGCCATGGCCAACCTGGAGCGGGTGGGCATTGCGGACAAGGCGCATCAGAAGGCGGGCGAGCTCTCCGGCGGTCAGCAGCAGCGAGTAGCCATCGCACGCGCCCTGATGCAACGTCCCCGCTATATCCTTGCCGATGAGCCGGTGGCCAGTCTGGACCCAGCCACTTCGCACTCCGTTCTCCGCTACCTGGAGGAGGTCAACCGGCAGGACGGCCTGACCGTGCTGTGCAACCTCCACGTGCTTTCGCTCGCGCGGCGCTACGCAACTCGGGTCATTGCGCTAAAGGGCGGGGAGCTGGTGTTCGACGGGCTGCCGGAGGAGATAGACGAGAACCGCTTCAAGGCCATATACGGTCAGGACGCGGAAGAGCTGGAGATCCATTAGCACGATGACAGGCAAGAAGAATCCGGTTCTGGAGCCTGCGGAGCGCAGGGGCAACCCCGGGCTGGCCGCATTACTGTCTGTCGTACCCGGCGCAGGGCAGGTGTATGCCGGCGCGACAGGCAGAGGTATCGCCTGGTTCGTGTGGGTGGGCGCCCAGGCGGCCGTGTTCTACGCCACAGGAAGCAAGCCCCCTTCTGCGCAGTCGTTCCTGCCATGGGTGGGCGTGCTGTGGCTGTGGAACATCATGGACGCGTTCTGGTATGCGGCAGGCCGGACACGGTCTCTGGCCTGGCCCATCATCCTGACAGCCGCGGTGAACTTCGCGGCGGGGTGGCACATCACGCAGGTGAATGTGGGCGAGCTGATCGTCGGCTTCCCCAAGATGGGCCACATCGCGGCAGGGCTTCTTCAGCCCGATGTGTGGCAGGACGGCAGACCCAGCCCCACCCTCACCCACAGCCTGAAGCTGATCGTGGACACGCTGTATATGGCGCTTATCGGGACGGTCCTTCCCATTCCGGTCACGATGGTGCTGTCCGTGGTGGGGGCTCGCAACCTGACCTCCGGGAACTGGTTGACGCGCTCTCTGTATGCCGTATCGCGGTCCATCATGAACCTGTTGCGCTCCATAGAGGTG
>CALCJH010000219.1 GCA_937967775.1 uncultured bacterium
CGGGTCAGGTGTTCCGGCAAGGCTGGGTGGCAGCTCAGGGAGACAGTCCGGGTCTGCTCGGACTCGCCCGTATGCAGTTTCAACTCCACCCCGTGGTTATTGCCCCCCGATGTCCGAACCTGCCAGCTGATCGTCCGGGTCTCTCCAGGAGCCAGCGCCGCCAGCGTTTGGGTCGCGGGCTGGCCGGCGGCAAGGCTCAGCGCTCCCCGGGGCGTCAGAGTGGCCTCACCCGGTGCGGAGGGGGCGCCTCCAGTGTTTGTGAGGCGCACTTCAAAGGTGGCGTCCCATCCCTGGCGCACAAAGGGAGCTGTGAAACCGGCGAACGCCACGTCCAACTGCGACGGCCCGCTGCGCTCCGGGCCCGCCTTTACGGAAAGCAGGTGAACAACGGCGCCTTCTTCGGCCGGAGCCTCGACGCCTAGCATCAGGATGCGCCCCTGCCAGTCGTTGTTGCCGGACAGATCCACGTTGTAGACACGGGTCGCTCCCGAACCCTGCACGGGAACGGAAAAGCTGTGCAGTCCGCCCTTCTCGGAACTCAGCCAGCGGAGCGTCAGGCGCGTGTCCCGGTTGGCGCGTGCCGCAATCGCTGCCCATGTATTCTGGTCCGCATCCAGGTCCAGCAGCGGGGAGAGCGCAATGACTCCACTTCCGCCTGTGAGTTCCCATCCATCCGGTCCTGTCCGCGAAGCGGTGCGGCTCTCAGCGGGAAATACGCTCCATCGGCCGGCGTCGTTCGGAAATGACCAGTCTGCCCGGGGGGATGCCTTGCCTTCGGCGGGCCCTGTCAGCCTGATGGCGCGAACCGTGAAACTGCTGTAGTCCGGCGGATCAAGCCGGAGCTTCAGGATGCGCTCCCCCCTCTGCCAGCCCGGAAACACCACGTAGGGGCGGGGCTCTCCGCCCTTGACAAAAAATCGGGCCGACCTCTTCTCGGAAAATCCACCGAACGGGCCTTCCTCGTTGACGGCCCAGAACAGCTGCCATTCCCCGTCCCTGTCGCATCCGGCCTCCACCTCGACGCGCACGCCGGGATGCACGGCAATGAAGAGCCCCGCGGCCGTAAGGAACGGGTCAAATTCGCAGGGTCCCGCCTTCAGCCCATCGGAAGTAAGGCGGGCCCCTTTCGCGGCGGCGTTCGGGGCCCATCCCTGCATCGTCGAAGCCCCAGCGAAAACCCATTCCCGCGTCGCCTCCTGGCAGGATGCCTGCTGGACGAGCAGCAACATCAGCATCAGCACGGTCAGCGCGATCCTCATAGCGCAGCAAGTATACCGCTCCACGCCTGCCGGAGTCAAAACCAATGGCGCGTAGCCCGCGGCGTTGGGTATCCTCTGCGCAGAGTCGGACCCGGGCAATGGTCAAATACATCGGTTCCAAACGGGCTCTGCTGGACGCCATCATCCGGACGGTGAAGGCCGCCCCTGGCCCCGGCACCTTCCTGGATCTGTTCTCCGGGACTTCGCGTGTGGGGCACGCTATGAAGGGCCTGGGCTGGCGAGTGCTGGCGAATGACCACAACGCTTATGCGTCCACGCTGGCCCGATGCTACGTTCAGGCTGATCGCGAAGACGTGCTGGAGGACGCCGCCAGACTAATCCGCGAGCTGAACGCTCTGCCGGGAAGACCTGGATACTTCACCGAGACCTACTGCATCCGTTCCCGCTTCTTTCATCCCAAGAACGGTGAGAGGATAGATGCCATCCGGGATGCCATCTCCGCGAAGTGTCTGCCGGAAGAGCTGGAGGCGGTCCTGCTGGTCTCGTTGATGGAGGCCGCCGACCGGGTGGACTCCACCACCGGACTTCAGATGGCATATCTGAAAGAGTGGGCACCGCGTGCTCTGAACGAGCTGTGCCTGCGCGTGCCGGATGTGCTGCCCCGCGCGAGGGCGGGCAAGGGACAGGCCTTTATGCTGGATGCTCTGGAAGCGGCGCGGCACCTGGAAGGAGATGTTGCATATCTAGACCCGCCATATAACCAGCATTCCTATCTATCTAACTATCACATCTGGGAGACTCTGGTGCTCTGGGACCGCCCGGAGGTCTACGGCGTGGCCTGCAAGCGGTTGGACTGCCGCAACCGCAAGAGTCCGTTCAACTCCCGCAAGAACTTTCTTCCGGCTTTCCGTTCGGTGCTGGAAGAGGTGAGGGCTCGCGTGGTCATCGTCTCCTTCAATAATGAAGGGTTCGTCAGCCGGGCGGCGATGGAGGCGCTTCTTGCGGATGTCTTCGGGCCGGAGGCAAAGATCCGGGTGGTGGAGCAGGCCTATAAGCGCTATGTGGGGGCGCAGATCGGTATCTACAACCCGGAAGGTCGGAAGGTGGGGCGCGTGAGCCACCTGCGGAACCGGGAGTATCTCTACGTGGTGGACCGGGACGGACTGTTGAGCGATGCTGTTCCGGGTGATCAAGCCCTGCCTCAGCGGAGCCTGTTCGCGCCGGAGGATCTGTTGCAGGGAACCGGTGAGCGCCTGCCGGACGTTGATGAAAGCGTCCGGGCGTGGACGGGCCAGCGTTAGAGGCTTCCTGCTCCGGGTGATATAATCCATTACAGGGGGCCGGGCGGCGCTCTCGGAGGAAAATCGCATTTGAACCGGTTTACGCGGAACCTTCTTCTGGTGCTGAGTCTGGTCCTGGCAGTGGTGTTCATCTCCAGGGGCGGGGGGATGAACGGGTCCGGCCCCGAGCGCACCGAGAAGAGCCTGAGCGAGCTGTGGGCTATGCTTGAGAAGCCGCAGCCGGAAGTGAACTCGGGCTACATTCAGAAGGACACCTTCTTTTTCGAGGACAATAAGGGCAACCGTTACCGCACCCGCATCCCCGATCCCGGAGATCGTGCCGATCTATACGCCACGCTGAAAAAGAGCGGCGTGAAATTCGAGATCCGGCCTCCGCTCCTTTCGGACAGCATCCAGAACTTGCTCCTGGCATTTCTGCCGATTCTCGTCATCGTCGCGCTGTGGATGTTCTTCCTGCGGCAGGCGCAGCAGGGAGGCAATCAGGCGATGGCTTTCGGCCGCAGCCGGGCCAAGCGCGTGTCGGAGAACGTGCCTAAGGTGACGTTCGATGACGTCGCAGGTGTCAATGAAGCCAAGCAGGAGCTTCAGGAGGTTGTAGAGTTCCTGAAGAACCCGCGCAAGTTCCAGGCGCTGGGGGCGAAGATCCCGCGGGGTGTCTTGCTGCTGGGACCGCCGGGAAGCGGCAAAACTCTGCTCGCCCGGGCTGTGGCCGGAGAGGCCGGGGTGCCGTTCTTCCACATCAGCGGTTCGGACTTCGTGGAGATGTTCGTGGGCGTCGGCGCTTCCCGCGTGCGCGATCTGTTCGATACCGCCAAGGCCAACCGGCCCAGCCTGGTCTTCATTGACGAGATTGACGCGGTGGGCCGTCAGCGGGGCGCGGGTCTGGGCGGCGGTCACGATGAGCGGGAGCAGACCCTCAATCAGTTGCTGGTCGAAATGGACGGTTTCGACCCGAACTCCGGCGTCATCCTCATCGCCGCTACCAACCGCCCGGACGTACTGGACCCCGCTCTACTGAGACCAGGGCGGTTCGACCGCCGGGTCGTGGTGGACAATCCGGATGCCGAAGGGCGCAAGGCTATCCTGCAGGTGCACACCCGAGGAAAGCCGCTGGCGGATGACGTGAATTTGGATTCGCTGGCGCGCCGTACGCCGGGGTTCTCGGGGGCCGATCTTGCCAATCTGGTGAACGAGGCCGCCCTGCTTGCCGCTCGCCGCGACAAGACCAAGATCACAATGGACGAGTTCGAAGCCTCCGTGGACCGCGTCATCGCCGGGCCGGAGCGCCGCAGCCGCCTCATCAGCGAGAAGGAGAAGCGGGTCGTCGCCTATCACGAGGTGGGTCACGCCCTGGTTATGGAGCTGTTGCCGAATG
>CALCJH010000220.1 GCA_937967775.1 uncultured bacterium
TTGCGGACAGACACCGCGTCCGCAGTCAGCCAGAAAGGACTGTTACCCCGGCGGCGCCTGCCTCGCAAGGGACGGGGATGTCGCGAGCGGGTCGGCCGGGCAGGCGAACCCGGCAGGCCGGCCGAAACGTCAGGCAGCGCGCCGCAAGGCGCGCTGCCTGATGACTGGAACCCGGCACGTCCTGTGGCGGGCTGCCGGAAACCTTCGGCCGTCAGACCTTGGTCGCCCCGCCCCTCCGCCGCAGCAGGCCCGCACCCGCGAGCCCCGCCGCCAGAACGGCAAGGGACGTCGGCTCTGGGACGGTGTCCGCGACGAACGCCTCGTTGCGTCCGGTCAGCGAGTTGAATCCACGGCCCACAAGATAGCGGCCGTCCGGCGACATGCCGTATACGACCCGCAGCACGGACCCGGGGGCCAGATAAGGGGCAAAAAAGCCGGTCAGGTCCTCCGTTCCACCGCCCGCGGTGTAGCGGAAGGCGACCGATGCGGTGCCGGTCCACATCGAACCGGCGATGACGGATCCGTCCGCGCTGACGGCGATGGCATCCCCGCTGACGGTTCCGGACAGCAAAGGAAGAGCCTGCATAACGCCGTCCCGCCAGACGAACGGCAGCTTGACTCCGGCGGAATCGTAAGCGTAGCCGACCACGGTCGTGCCGTCCGCCGAGACCGACCATGCCTCCCCGTAGAGGCCGCCGAGCGTCCCCAGACTGACCAGTCCGGTCCCGGGGGTCCAGCGGAAGGGCAGGTTTCGCCCCTGGGTGTCATACGCGAAGCCCACCACGACGGTCCCGTCCTGAGATACTGCTCTGGCGGCACTGGGACGTCCGCCCGGCAGAGCGCCCAGATTCTCAACGGTTCCTCCCCTCCAGAGCGCGGCGCGCTGCAGCTCGTCCGCGTCCAGGGTGAACCCGACAATAAAATCTCCTCCCACGGAGATGCCGAGAGCCGAGCCGGTGGGGCCTCCCAGCGTGCCGAGGTCCTGCATCGCGCCATCACGCCACACCCACGGTCGGTTGCGGTTCTGTGCGTTGCTGGCATTGCCGACGATCACCGTGCCGTCAGCAGAGATGCCCCGGGCCACGCCGGTCGCGCCCCCGAGCGTGCCGAGATCCTGCAGGCCGTCCTGCAGGGTCCAACGGAACGGCCGGGAACTGCCGGCAGCGTTCAGGGACCTCCCGACAACGACGGAACCATCAGCCGAGACGCCGTTCGCCTCGCTCAGAGTTCCGCCCAGAGTGCCCAGCCATGTGACCTGCTGGGCTGCAACCGGTCCGATGCTCCCGTACAGGGCGGCCATCGCCGCGGCGGCAGATAAGATACCTCCTCGGAAGAGAAGTTTTTTCAAAGTCCTGATCTCCTTTCTTTCTGGAACTGATAAACCCGGGCCAGGAATGCCACCTCCCTCCGGCAACCCGCAGTGTTCGCTGAAGGCCTGCGGCGCTTCCGCCCGTTGGCGGCGGTCTGCGATGGCCCCGACACCGACTCCCGCCCCGTTCCGACAACAAGAGGCATTATACAGAAAAATATGACCACTTACCAATCCTGGCTTGCCTGCGTCTCGATCTGTGCGCTGCCGGATGACACTTGCAGCCTGAAAGCAGGCTTCACCGAACCCGCGCGGAATAAAGTCTTGATAAAAAGGGGCCACCCCTTACGGGATGGCCCTGAGGCACGGAGCCCCTCACCTGCGTCATCCGCCCGCCTCCCTCCCGACAGACGGATGTCCGCCCGCTCCGGCAGGCTCCGCTAGCGAGAGAAGGAGAACACGCGCGGTGCAGAGGTTGTGTAGGGATTCCTCCAGCTCTGCGAGGAAAAAGGACTTCCGTAACTGCTGTAGGGGTTCATCAGATTGTTTCCATACGGGCTGCCGTAACGGCCGTAAGGATTGCTGATGCTCTCCGGATCGAAGCGATTGGACGACAGCTTCCCCAGATACGTCCCGTCTGCGCCATAGATCCGCGGCGCATCCGTTGCATACGGATTCCGCCACGAACGGCTGCTGTAGGGACTGCCGAACGAGCTATACGGATTGCTCAGCGTGTTTCCGTAAGAGCTTCCGTATCGGCCATAAGGATTGCTGATGCTCTCCGAATCGTAGGGGTTGCTGGAGAGCTTTCCCAGATACGTGGCGCTGCACCCGCCCCTCCAGGAGCCGATGAATCCGCCGGACCAGTCTTCATCCCACGCCTGTCCCCGGCACCCCGTCAGGAGGATCAACAACGCACTGAGACAGATCGCCCGCTTGATTGACATCTTCAAGACCTCCCGTGCAAGATTGAAAGGATGGCTCTGCCGACCATCGTTTCCCAGGATACGGAAGAGGTCTGTCAGAAACTGTCAGTCTGCGATTGCGGAAAAGAGATTTTTCTCTCAGTGAGTTGCTGGGGGAATCGGCATCGTCTTCCCCGGCACAAATGGGGCTGTACACCCTGAGAGCGACGGGCGAAGCGGCATCGGACGGACTCCCTCAGGGCAGCTCCTGCTTGACCGACTGCCAGAGATCCTCCCACTCCTCGGCGGACATCTCCGTTAGAGGCCTCCCGGATGCCCGCGCACGGTCCTCCATCGCCCGGAAGCGTGCGGAGAAGCGCCGCACCATATCCCTCAGTGTCTGCTCAGGATCCACCCGTACCCACCGCGCCACGTTCACGATGGTGAAGAGCAGGTCGCCGATCTCGCTTTCCACCTCCTCCACCCGCCCGCTCGCGATGGCCTGACGCAGCTCCCCGATCTCCTCCATCATCTTGTCCAGCACGCCGTTCAGGTCCGCCCACTCGAACCCCTGCCGCGCCGCCTTCTTCGAAACCTCAAGCGCCAGAAGAAGGGCGGGCAGCGAACGGGGCACTCCGTCCAGAGCGGATTGCGGGGGAGAATCTTTTTTCTCCGCCGCCTTGATGGCTTCCCAGTTGGTGAGCACCTCGTCCACGCCGTTGACCTCGACACTGCCGAACACGTGGGGATGCCGGCGGATCAGCTTCTCCGTGATGGCCCGGCAGACGTCGTGGATATCGAAGCGTCCCTCTTCCGAAGCGATACGGGCGTGGAGAGCCACCTGCAGGAGGACGTCGCCCAGCTCCGACTTAAGCTGCTCGTCATCACCCTCGTCAATGGCCTGCAGGACCTCGTAGGTCTCCTCCACCAGGAACGGCCGGAGCGAGTGGTGGGTCTGCTCCCGGTCCCACGGGCATCCTCCGGGATCCCGCAGGGCATCCACGGTGCGCAGGAATCTCTCGAACGCTTCAGACATTGCGCCTCACCGCCCGGCGAATCCGAGCTTCATCGAGCACGCCATTCACGCCCCTGCAACCTCCTCATACAGACGCTGCTCAGCCTGGTCGAACGGAAGGCCGTGTCTCAGGCGCATCACCGCCAGTCCCACCGGAGCGGGATACGCCTTCCCGGCCGCCATCCGGGGACTGACATACTCGATGGCCTCGAAGAGGGCATAGCATGCTTCCTCGTAGGAGACGCCGGCAAGCTGGCTGATGTAGCGGGTGGAGCGGTCTATCAGTTTCAGGTTGCTCGGAACCACCCAGATCATCACATTGCCCATCACCCGCCCCAGGCGAACCATCGTGCAGGTGGAGAGCGCGTTCAGCATCATCTTGACGCCCAGCCGCAGCCCCGGCTTCAGATTCATTCCGCAGTCTGTGGTCTGCAGGAAGACTCCCCGCGCCTCCGGGGCCCAGCCGGCGACGAACTCCCGGGCTCGGCGGCTGTATTCCTCAGGGCCTGCGAATACCACCCCGATGTCCGCCCCGGCCTGCCGGGCCTCCTCCAGCCGCGTGCGGAAGAAGCCATCTTCCCGCTCTAGCGATGGGAAGTCCTCCTCCGTCACGATGGCTGTGGCCGAATCCCCCGGGCCGAGCGGCCGGATGGAGACGCCGTCCAGCCCGATGCGGAACCTCAGGATCTCTTTCATCCCGATGTCCCGGATGATGCGGTGCTGGCGCTCGGCCGCCTCCTCGCCGATCAGTGCTCGCACCGTCTCCAGGTCCCATTCCACCGGCCGGGGACGGCGCTTCAGAAGTCTCTGCCACGCCTCCTCCGTGGTGGCATAGGGCAGGAAAAGGAACGACCAGCTCTCCGCCGCCTCCGGGTCGTCGAACTTCTTGAAGGCGGGCACGCAGAAGGTGGGGCTGCGCTCTGTGGTGTCCGTCAGGATGTCTATGGCCAGCCTGTCCGCGTAGTAATTGTTGCGGCGACCGGAGCGGTAGACGCGCTCCTCCATCTCCACCAGCCGGGCCAGCTCCTGACGCAGATCCTCTGAGGCGAGGCGCGCGTGAACCTGTTCCAGCTCCTTCAGAACCAGTCCGGGAATGTCCTCCGGCTCCGCCAGCTTCCCCGTCTGCCGCGCCAGAATCTCCCGGATGGTCATCTCCAATACCGTCAGCAGGACAGCCAGCTGGATGGTGGTGGCCTGCATCCGCGTGGAACCGCTAATCGCCATGGGCCCGGTGGTGAGGTTGATCTTCTCGATGCGCGGCTCGTCCAGCACCTCCCGGCTGCGGATGACGTGCTCCCGCAGGATTTCGTCCGGGTTGTTGTAGACGAAGTAGACCTTCGCGCCCGCCTCCAGCGCCTCCCACGCCGTTCCGATGACGAACGAGGTCTCCCCGCCTTCCGTGATGCAGAAGACCACGTCTTGCTGCGATACGCCCAGATCGCGGATCTGCCTGCGCCCGAACTGTGTGAAATCCTCGAAGCCCTCCACCGC
>CALCJH010000221.1 GCA_937967775.1 uncultured bacterium
CCGTATGCTCCAGCTTCACCAGACTGGCCAGCCGGACCGGGAGCGGACGGCGCGAGCCGCTCACTCGTCTTCCCTCCACCCGGGAAGGACGTCCTGATCCACACCCAGCGACTGCAGGATGCGGGCGACGATGAAGTCCACTAGATCCCCAACGCTCCGGGGGCGGTGATAGAACCCGGGCGCGGCTGGCAGGATGGTGGCCCCGGCCTCGGCCAGCATCAGCATGTTCCGCAGGTGGATGGCCGACAGAGGGGTCTCGCGCGTGACCAGCACCAGGCGGCGGCGCTCTTTCAGGCACACATCGGCGATGCGGCTGATCAGGTCGCTGGAGATCCCGTTCGCGATCCGTCCCAGCGTGCCCATGGAGCAGGGAACGATGACCATCCCGTCATAGCGGTAGGACCCGCTGGATGGGGGGGCGGTCAGGTCGCGGGGGCTCATCAGGGTGACGCGCTGCGCGAGATCCCCCAGATCGAGATCCCGGGCCGGGTCGAAGCCCTTCAGACCCACCTCGTGCGAGGCCACCGCCAGAGCATTGGAGCTGGTGGTGAGCCAGATGCGGTCCCACAGGCGCGCCGCCCGCTTCAGGAACTCCAGCCCGTAGATGGACCCGCTCGCGCCGGTGATGGCCACCACCAGCCTGCGCTCCCGGTGCTCTTTGCTCTGCGCCGACATATCCTTCCAGCGGCATTGTAGCCCACCCGCCACCCGATGGCGACGCCCCTTACCATCTGCCGTGCGCGGCGCGGAGCGCGGCAGGCTATAATCGGAACGGGAGGCCGCGAGGGGAGACCATTGGCATCGCTGAACCAGACCCCTTCGGGGGAGAGGCTGCATATCAGCATCTTCGGCAGGCGCAACAGCGGCAAGTCCAGCCTGATCAATGCGCTGACCGGGCAGGATATCGCCATCGTCTCGGACGTGCCGGGCACCACCACCGACCCGGTCTCCAAGGCGATGGAGATCCTGCCGCTCGGCCCCGTGGTAGTGACGGACACCGCCGGGCTGGATGACGTCGGGGAGCTCGGCGCGCGCCGCGTGGAGCGCTCCTTGAAGGTGCTGGAGAGGACCGACCTGGCCATTCTGGTGCTGGACTGCACGCGCGAGCCGTCTCCCGAGGAAGACCGGCTGGCAGGGGATATCGCGGCACGGGGTATCCCGCTGGTGGCCGTGGCCAACAAGTGCGATCTGGCCGATCCCGCCCCCTGGGAGAAATGGGCCGCGGAGCGCAAGCTACCGTTCGCGGCGGTCAGCGCGGTGAGGGGCGAGGGGATCAACTCGCTGAAAGGGTTGCTCATCCGGCACGCTCCCGCTTCCGGCGACCAGACCATCGTGGGGGATCTGGTGTCGCCGGGGGACGTGGTGGTGCTGGTGACCCCGATTGACCAGGCGGCGCCGAAGGGACGGTTGATCCTGCCGCAGGTGATGACCATCCGGGACGTGCTAGATCAGGGCGCTCTGGCTGTGGTGACGCGCGAGCGGGAGCTGAAACAGGCTATCGAGGGACTCCAGCGCCCTCCGCGGCTGGTCATCACGGACTCCCAGGCGTTTCTGAAAGCCGTCGCCGACACTCCTCCGGGCGTTCTGTTCACCAGTTTCAGCATCCTGATGGCGCGCTACCGGGGCGACCTGGAAGGGTTCGTCCGCGGGAGCAAATATATTGACCGTCTCCGCCCAGGGAGCCGGGTGCTGATCGCCGAAGCCTGCACGCACCACACACAGCCGGATGATATCGGCAAAGTGCAGATCCCCCGCTGGCTCAGGCAGTACGTGGGAGGAGAGCTGGAGTTCGGGTTCGCCAACGGCCGGGACTTTCCGAAGGATGTCTCCCGCTACGATCTCATCATCCATTGCGGAAGCTGCATGATCACCCGCCGCGAGGTGATCTGGCGGCAGCATCAGGCAGCCGAACTGGGCATCCCCATGACGAACTACGGAGTTGCGCTGGCCAAGGTGCACGGGATCCTGGAGCGCGCTCTGGAGCCGTTCCCGCTGGCGAGGCTGGCGCTGGACGAGCCGGAGGAAGCCGACCGCCAGTGGCGCCCTCTGCAACTGACCGGAGGAATCCGATGAAATGCCTGGCAGGACTCCTCGTCCTTGTCTGTCTCACCGCAGAGCTGCCGGAAGCATATGGCCAGGCGGCCGCCACTGTGAACGGCCAGAGCGTGCCGCTAGAGCTATACTACCGCCGGATGGAGATCTCCCCGGCGGAGCCGGCGCAGGTGTATCCTCCGCCGGTGGCCCAGCAGACGGGATTCTCGGTGCTGAACAAGCTGATCGCGGAGATGCTGCTGCTGCAGCTTGCCGAAAAGGAGGGAGTCCCTCCCACTGAACAGCAGATCAACGAGCGCATCGCCCTTCTGGAAGAGAACCTGAAGCAGCGGGATATGGATCTGAAGACGCTGCTCAACGGTGCGGGAGTGAGCGAGGCCGAGTTCCGGGAATCGCTGAAACCGGAGATCGCGCAGACGAATGTCTACTCCAAATACATCACCATCTCGGAGGAGGAGATGCGCATCTCCTACGATGAGGCCACGGTGGGTCTGCCGGAGGATCAACGCCACCGGTCGGCGTTCTACCTGCCGGAGGCTGTGTTTCTACAGACGGTGATTGCGGAGACCCGCGAGAAGGCGGAGGAGGCGCGGCAGCACCTCTTGAACGGCATGCCGTTTCCGGAGGTGGCGAAGCAGTATTCGCTGGATCCCATCTCGCGGGAGCGCGGGGGCGACGTTGGCTGGCTGAACCGGCCGGATCCCGTGCGGACGGCCATCCCGGGTATCCCGCCGGAGGTCTATGAGAAGGCTTTCTCGACGAAGACGGGCGAGATCAGCGAGCCGTTCCAGACAGGCGGGCGATGGGTACTTCTGAAGGTGCGGGAGCGCAGAGAGGCCCGCTTCCAGCCCTTCGAGACGGTGAAGCCGCTGATCCGGGA
>CALCJH010000222.1 GCA_937967775.1 uncultured bacterium
TCACGCGCGGCCACCGGGCCACCAGCGGCGTGCAGATACCCCCTTCATGCGTGAATACCTTGAAACGCCGGAACGGCGTGTTGCTAGCGTTTGCCCACGGCGCGTCCACGGTGCAGTAGGAATCCACGCCGCCCGGCACGACTCCGGGTGAAGCGTCAATGTGCTGGGCGCAGCCGCCGTTGTCGGAGAGGACCAAGAACAGCGTGTCCTGCTCGACGCCCATTTCGTGGACATTATCCATCACCCGACGGATGCCCTGATCCATCCGGTCCACCATGGCCGCGTAGATGCTCATCTTGAGGTCCCACAGATCCCGGTCCGCCGCCTCGTTCCACGCGGGAGCGCGCCCGTCCCTGGGCGAAAGAGTCCACGAGCCATCCCCAAGGCCTGCGCCTCTCAGCCGCTCGAAACGTTCCTTCCGAATCTCATCCCATCCACGAAGGTAGCTGCCGCGATAGTGCTCGATGTCCTCATGAGGCGCTTGCATCGGGAAGTGCGGTGCGCAGTAGGCCAGATACAGGAAGAAAGGCGAGCCGTCGCGGGGGTGCGAGTCCAGAAACTCCAGCGCCCAATGCGTGAACGCATCCGTGCTGTAGAAGCAGGGATCCTCAGGGGTGAACGGATGGACCACGCGTCCGGCTATGCCCCATGGGCGCGTCTGACCGGGCTGTTTGTGCGCCGGCGCCGGTTCGCCGGGCCGGGCAAGGCCCGGGTTGAAGTAATTGCTGGAACCGCTCAGCAAACCCCGGTAGCACTGGAATCCGCGCTGCCAGGGCAAACGTCCCTCGGCCGATCCGTTATGCCACTTGCCGGCCATCATGGTCCGGTATCCGGCGGCCTGGAGCGCCTCGGCAAGGGTCAGGTTTCCCGCCGGGGCCAGCTCGGCCCGCTCCGCGGCTCCCACCTGCTGCGGATAAAGACCGGTCAGAAGCGAAGCGCGCGTGGGCATGCAGACGGCGTTGTTGTAGAAGGATGTGAACCGCATACCCTCACGCGCCAGACGGTCTATGCCGGGAGTGCAGATCTCTCCGCCGAAGCAGCCGATGTCGGAGAACCCCATGTCGTCCGCCACGATCAGGACGACATGGGGACGCGGAAAAGCCGCTCCGGGCTTGTCCGCCTCTGGCTTCATGGCCGCGAGACCCACTGCCTGCAGCGCGAAGGATAGAACCGCCACGGGCGGTCCGCCCCCTGGCGGATGCCCACCCGCACCGTGGAGACGATCTCACCGGGATCCCATCCATCCACCAGCAACCGGAGGGGTGGACGGTCCAGCGGGTGCCCGTCCAGCTCTCTGGTGATGGCCAGGGCCTGGCAGATCTTGCCTGGCCCGCTCAGAAGGTCGCGAGGAGCGCTCCGGCCCCGCAGGCGGGACATCACATCCAGCCCCGTCAGTGGCTCCAGTGCGCGGATCAGAACGGCTTCTCCCTTTCCTTCAGGGCCGGTGACGATATTTAGGCAGAAATGGTTGCCGTAAGTGAAATACACGTAGGCCCGCCCGGCCGGCCCGAACATCGCCGCGTTCCTCGCGGTGCGGCCGCGGAAGGAGTGCGAGGCGGGGTCGTCCTGCATGTATGCCTCCGTCTCCACAATGCGTCCGGCCAGCAGAGTGCCTTCCAGATCCCGCACCAGAACAGCCCCCAGAAGCGCGCGGGCCGCCTGCAGGGCATCCAGCTTCCAGAGATCCTCCCTCGGCAGCCGAAGGCGCGAAGAACAGAGTGCGCCGGTCTCCACAGCGGCGAAGTGTGTTTCCGCGCTCGATGGAATCCCCGCCGTCACCGCTCCGTCACTTCGGTCCATCGACCGGGAGAGTTGTAACAGGTCTCCAGCACCCGCTGCGTCTCCAGCCCGTCCGTCAGCGAGGGGTCGCCGGGTAGCCCCTCCGCCACCCGGCGCACGAACTCGTAGACGCTGTGAATGTGGAAGCGCATCCAGCCGGGGGTGAGCTTTGGTCCGGGCAGCGAAGCGGGCGCGGAATAGCGCTGGACGCATTCGATGGCGGTGAAGCCTTTCAGACCGCCCAGGTCGCCTCCGGGGGCGGTGTTGTCATAGAAGCGCAGCCACTCCGGTTCCATCAGACTGAACAGCAGCGCTCCCTTCTCCGCCCGGATCTCGACTGTCAGGTCGTCGTTCGCGCCGACGGCCAGCTTGCTGGCCTCCAGCGTCCCCACCGCCCCGCACTGCATCTCGGCAAGCAGGAAAGTGGCATCATCTCCTTCCACCTTCTGCATCCCGCCCTTGCCGTCGGGACGCTCGGGGATAGCCGTCACCGGATGAGCCAGAACGCGGCGGAAATCTCCCAGCAGCCACCTTGCCAAGTCTATGATGTGTGATCCCAGATCCACCAGCACGCCGCCCCCGGCGGCCCGGTCCGTCTTCCAGTGCAGGGGGCGGGAGGGGTCGGCGTTCGTGGAGTGCAGATAGCGGAGATTGAAGGTGTAGATGCGGCCCAGGCGCTCCTCCTGGAGCAGCTGCCGCGCGCGCATCAGCGCGGGCACAAAGCGGTAGTTGAACGCCATCTGGCGGGTCCTGCCGTCCGCAGCATCCACGTCGGCCTGAACGATGCGCTCCGCCTGCTCCAGCGAAGCGGCCAGCGGCTTGTCAATATACAGATGCTTCCCCGCGCGGATGGCACCCACGGCCACCTGCTCGTGCAGGTTGTTCGGCACGCAGCAGCTGATGATATGGATGTCGTCACGCTCCAAGAGCTGCCGGTAGTCGGCAGTGGCGAACTCGAAGCCGGCCTGCCGCACGGCCATCTCCTGAGAAGCCGGACTGCGCACGGCGCAGCCCACCATCTTCAGTTTCGCCGGCGCCGGTTCGTACAGCATCGCCAGGGACTGATAGGCATAGGTATGCATCCGTCCCATGAACCCGTAACCGACCACTCCCACGCCAAATGTTTTCATCTTCGCCCGCTCTTCTTGAACGCCCCGACTCCCTGTCACCCGGCGGCGACGCTCTTTTCAGCAGACTTTACGCGCGAGGCGGCCTATCCGGCAAGCCTCACGGTTCACCGGGATTTTCCATTGGACCGCAAAGGTAGCATCGTGGAACATATAATCCGGCGGCTACCGTCGCGCGGCCCCGCCGCTCCCGCGCGCCAGGTCCCTGAGAGGAACGCAAGCCGGACTCTCTCACGCCGCCCCGGATTCCAACTTCGAGAAAGGGAAGCCTCGTAATGTTCGGATTCGCTGCGAGAAAGAAGGGTAGCACTCGCTGGCAGGGTGTTCCCCCGACCGACCTCCAGGAGGCGGCAAGACCTCTCCTTGAACTTGCTCTAACCGCCATCAAAGCACATGGCGAGCTGGTCGTCTCTCCCGGCTCCGAAAAAGCCACAAAGTATCTGGAACGGCTGCTTGAGGTCTCGGAGAAACTGAGCTCCACCTGCAATCCCTCCCGCATCCAGGGGATGACAGAGAAGTTCGCTCAGGAGGCAGCCGACTTCGGAAGCTGGCAGCGAGAGGAGGTGGCCAACCTGATCGCGGAGATGCACGATGCGATCAAACATCTCATCCGCGATGCTCAGGACTCGCTGAGTGGGCGGGAAGAGGTGGTCGAGAATGTCAGCGCCATGACAAAGCGTCTGGAGAGCGTCGGGCAGACCACCGACATCGCCCGCCTGCGCGCCGCCCTTCGAACGGAGATCGCAGCCGCCCGGCAGCTGGTCCAGGAGCAGACCGCGATTCTCAAAAAGCAGCGCGCGGAGATGGACCGTGTGGTGGACACGCTCTCCCGACGGCTGAACGCGGTGGAGGCCGAACGCAATACTGACCCCGTGACCGGGGTGGCAAGCCGGGCCGCCTTTGAGTTCCACGGCGCAAGCGTCGCCCAGAAGGTGGCCTACGGAGAAGGGCCCTTCACGCTGGCCATCGTGGATATGGACGGTCTGAAAAGGCTGAACGACACACTGGGTCACCAGGCGGGCGACGCAGCTCTGCAATTTTTCGCCTCGGAGCTGACCCGGGCTGTGGGCAGGGACGCTTTTGTCGCCCGGTTGGCCGGGGATGAGTTCGCGGTCATCCTGCCGGGTGTGCCCACGGCCCTTGCGAGCAGCCTGACCCGCCTCTGCGAGAAGCTGGCGCGCGGACCGGTGACCGTGAAAGGACCGAAGCAGAGCTGGCAGATCAAGACGGGGTGCTCGGCGGGAGTGACTCCGTTCAAGACCGGAGCATCGCTCGCGGACGTGATGGCGGTCGCGGACAGCGCACTCTACGAGGCCAAAAAACAGGGGGGCAACAGGGTTCAGACCGCGTTCGCCGCGGCGAAGGCTGCCTGAGGGTATCAGGCCTCAGCGCGGCAGCAACGGAGCAGCCGCAGCCCGTTCGCGACTACAATCAGGCTGGCCCCCATATCGGCGAAGACGGCCATCCACAGGGTGGCCGTCCCCGCCAGGGCCAGCGCGAAGAAGACCGCCTTTATGCCGATGGCGATGGCGATATTCTGCCAGAGCACGGCGGCTGTGCTGCGGCTGATCTGCAGAAACTCTGGCACCTTGCGGAGATCGTCCTCCATCAGAGCCACATCCGCGGTCTCCAGCGCCGCATCCGAACCGACCGCGCCCATGGCGAAGCCAGTGTGCGCCCGCGCAAGCGCCGGAGCGTCGTTCACGCCATCCCCCACCATACCCACCCGGCCGAACTGCTCCGTGAGCTTTTCCACCAGGTCCGCCTTCTCCTCCGGCAAGAGTCCGCCGAACGCCTCGTCCACCCCGGCTTCCGCCGCAATAGCATCCACGGTCTGTTGAGCGTCGCCGGAGAGCAGCACGGTGTGCAGTCCGGCCGCTCGAAGCTCCGCCACAGCATCCCTGCTGGCCGGGCGGAGCCTGTCCGCCACGCCGAACACGGCCACGGGCTCGTCTTCCGACATCAGGACGAAAGCGGTCTTGCCCTCAGCTTCCAGATTTTCCAGGTGCCGTTCCACATCCGGGCCGCAGGTGCCATTGGTCTCCGCCAGACGATGATTTCCCAGCAGAAGCGCCCGCCCGTCCACCCGGCCCCGGACGCCCATTCCCGGCAGCGCCTCGAATTCGACGGCTGGCTGGAGCTCCGCCAGGCGGGCGGCCTCCCTTGCGGCGCGCTCATCCTCGGAAGCTGAAGGGGGAAGATCCTTTTGCGCCCACCCCGCGACGATGGCGGAGGCGATGGGATGCTCGGAGCGCACATTCAGGCTGGCCGCCAGGCGAAGCGCCTCTTCCTCCGGAAGGCCGTTCAGGCTGATCACGTCCGTCAGCCGGGGCCGCCCTTCCGTCAGGGTGCCCGTCTTATCGAAAGCCATGGCACGGAGAAGCCTGCCATGCTCCAGATGCGCTCCCCCCTTTACCAGAATGCCGCACCGCGCGGCGGCGGTCAGGGCGCTGACGATGGTCACCGGAGTGGCCAGCACCAGGGCGCAGGGACAGGCGATGACCAGCAGCACAAGGGCGCGGTAGACCCACGGCAGGGCCGGCGCTCCCAGAAACAGATGGGGGACGGAGGCGACCGCCACCGCCGCCAGAACCACCGCCGGAGTGTACCAAGCCGCAAAACGGTCCACGAAACGCTGTATCGGGGCGCGCCTGGCCTGAGCCTCCCGCACGATCCGGATGATCCGGTCCAGTGTTGTGCTCCCCTTCGCGGCCGTGACCTCGAACACCAGCGCCCCGGATCCGTTGATGGTCCCTGCGAACAGCGCGTCGCCAGCAGACTTCTCCACGGGTATGGATTCGCCCGTTATGGGCGACTGGTCCACGGCGGAGTTGCCCTCGATGACGATACCGTCCAGCGGAATGCGCTCCCCCGGGCGCACCTCTACCAGATCGCCGCAACGCACCGCACCCACCGGCACCGGAGTGAATATTCCCTGCTCAGAGCGCACGCGGGCGGTATCCGGAGCCATCTGGATGAGCGCCTGGATGGCCCGGCGGGCGCGTCCGGTCGCCCGGGCCTCAATGACCTCGGCCAGTGCGAACAGAAAGGTCACCATCGCGGCTTCCGGCCACTTGCCGATGACGACCGCTCCCGCGACAGCAACCGTCATCAGGAAGTTGATGTTCAGGACGAAGCCGCGAAGCGCCCTCAATCCCTTGATGAGCGGCTCGCGTCCGCCGCTGACCAGCGCCAGCAGAGCAAGTCCCACAACGGGCAGGGAACGCTCGTCGCCCGTGACCCAGGCAACCGCTTCAGCGGAGACGGCGCAGACGCCGGAGACCGCCAGCCAGACCCAGCTCCTCCAGCCTCCCACGTCGCGATGCTCTCCGGGGGCCGCCGGCGCTTCCGTCTCCTCGGCCGCCAGCCGTGCCCCCAGCCCCAGGGGCTCAAGCGCGACGAGCAGGTCGCGCTCATCCGCCAGCGTGTGGGTCACCTCCACCCTGCGCCGCGGGAGGTCGCACAGGATCTGCTGGATACCCTCCATCCGCTCAAGCCGAGCGCGCACGAGGCGTTCCTCGTCGGGGCAGTCCATCTGAGCGATGTAGAGGACCGAACGTTTCATAAGAGCGGAGCGGAAGCCCGGCCCTTGACGGCCGGAATGTCTTCAACCATTGTAACGTTCCCCGGGGACGTACGCATCCCGGACGCGGCAGAAAAAGCCCCGGCAGTCCGTTCTGCCGGGGCTCGCAATCAATCTGATGCGTCTGATGCGCGTCTTACCAGCGGCTGCGGCCTCCGCCGTAGCCTCCGCCAAACCCGCCGCTGCGGCCGCCGCCGTTGCGGCTGCGCTCGGGGCGGGGACGCGCCTCGTTGACCGTCAGGGGCCTGCCGCCCACTTCCCGCCCGTTCAGGGCGTCAATCGCTCCCTGAGCGTTCTCTGCCGGCAGGTCCACGAACGCGAAACCCTTGTCGGTGATGACCCGGATGGCCTCGATCGGCCCGTGCGGCTCGAAGATCGCCCGGAGCTCGGACTCGGTGGTGCTGTAGCTCATGTTGCCCACGTAAAGAGACTTGGTTGCCATTGGTACTCCTGTCCTCTGGTCTGAGGCTGCTCGATTGCAGCCGGGACACAACCCGATGAATTTCAAAGCAGGTCGAGACAGAGCACTTGAAATGCCGAAGTCATCCACGGGGCCCGAATCAGTTCGCAGAAACTACGAGGTGAAAGGGAGGACCATGCGCCTGTTGAGAGGTTGTGACATCGCAGTGTAGCATGATCCTCCCCGCAACCGCCACACTCTGGCGGCTTATTCTTCAGTTTCTTTTCGAGACGGCGCTTATTTCCACTTGATGGTGCAGCCGACCGGCGGCGTCTCGGCCACCGGAGGAGTTCCGCCGGCCAGCACGGCGTCCAGGGCCTCCCGCAGGTAATACTTCTTCACGTTCAAGGGGTTGTCATAGTTGTCATCCGGGGCCCCGTGATACACCAGCTTGCCGGAAGCGTCGAACAGGAACACCTCGGGCGTCCGCTCCGCCCCGTAAGCGCGCGCCACCTCCTGCGTCTCATCGTGCAGATAAGGGAACGGATAAGATTTCAACTGTGCTCTGGACTGCATCTGCGGGAAGCTGTCCGCAGGGTACTTAACGGGATCGTTCGCGTTGATCAGTGCGAACCGCACTCCCTCTCCGGCATAGTCCCGGGCGATCTGGATCAATCTGTCCTCCCACGCCAGTACATAAGGGCAGTGGTTGCAACTGAACACGATCGCCAGCGCGCTGGCGCCATCCTTCAGCGATTCCAGAGAGACCGTGTTCCCGTCCACATTCTTCAGTTCAAACGCCGGGGCGTCGGCCCCGATCTTGAGTGCCACGACTTCAGTATCCTCCTCAGTCTGATGTCTGCCGGCCGGCCGCCCTCCGCAGAGCCTGGAGCACAAGATCCTCCGGCGGCAGCGGCGTAAAGCGCCCGTCGGACGTACGGTATACTCGGCAGGAAAGTCCAACAGGATTCGCGGTGGTGCCCTCTGGGTCTATGTCCTGCCCGTCCACCCGGATGGTGGGAGAGCCGGGAAAGCACAGACTTTGCGCCTGCTCGTCCGTCTCGACGCGAACGATGCGCAGATCCGCCTGCAGATCCTCCTGCTCCAACAGATCCCGGAGCCGTTCCAGCGCCGGAGCGTGCGACGGACAGTCCTCGGAATACAGAAACTCGATCTTCAACGTGCCTTCGCCCCTCCTGCCGGGTGTCTCCGGAACTTGAGACGGTTCGCGGGACGTGATATGATTCAGTTCGCCACTTCCGGGGCGCAGACGAGATGCCCGACCTCTTCGACCAGCAGAGCCGGACCGGCGAGCCTGGGGGCAGACAGCCCCTGGCTGCCCGAATGCGCCCGGTCACGCTGGATGAGTTCGTCGGACAGCAGCACATCGTCGGAGAGGGCACCCTGCTCAGGCGAGCCATCGAGTCCGACGAGCTGCCGTCCCTGATTCTGTACGGCCCTCCGGGCAGCGGCAAGACCACACTGGCCGCTATCATCCAGAACAGCAGCAAGGCGGCGTTCGAGTTCTTCAGCGCGGTGACGTCCGGAGTGGCAGAGATACGGGAGGTCATCCGCCGGGCGCGGGAGCGCAGGAAGCTCTGCGGCCAGCGCACCATCCTGTTCGTGGACGAGATCCACCGGTTCAACAAGGCTCAGCAGGATGCCTTTCTGCCCCACATCGAAGACGGGACCATCATCCTGCTGGGAGCCACCACCGAGAACCCGTATTTCGAGATCAACTCTCCCATCATCTCCCGCGCGCGCGTCTTCCAGCTCCAGCCGCTTTCCAGGGAAGACGTGAAGACGCTGGTGCTCCGGGCGCTGGAGGACCAGGAGCGGGGCCTCGGCGAGCTGGAGTGTTCCCTTGAGGAAGACGCCCTTGAGCACCTGGTAGACGTGGCGGGCGGGGACGCGCGGGCAGCTTTGAACGCCCTGGAAGCCGCCGCTCTGAACTGTCCACCGTCACCGGACGGGCGCAGGAATATCACGCGTCAGATGGTAGAAGACGCTCTGCAGCAGCGGGCTCTGGGCTATGACAAGGCCGGAGACTCCCACTACGACACCATCTCCGCGTTCATCAAGAGTATGCGCGGGTCAGACCCGGATGCCGCCGTCTACTGGCTGGCCCGCATGCTGGCCGCAGGGGAGGATCCCCGCTTCATCGCCCGTCGGATCGTCATCCAGGCTGCCGAGGATGTGGGAAACGCCGACCCGATGGCCCTGGTCATTGCCACCGCCGCCGCGCATGCAGTGGAATATGTGGGGATGCCGGAAGCGCAGATCCCCCTGGCGCAGGCAGCCATCTATCTGGCCTGCGCCCCGAAATCCAACGCCAGCTATCTTGCCATCAACCGCGCCATGGAGGACGTGCGCAACCGTCCGCCCGCCGCCGTGCCACCGCATCTGCGGAGCACAGGCTACCGGGGAGCGGAGCAGCTGGGGCACGGCGTGGGCTATCTGTATCCCCACGATTATCCGATGGCACAGGTTGAGCAGGAATACCTGCCCGCCGGGGCGAAGTCGCGCCGGTATTACGAACCAACAGAGCACGGGCTGGAGCGCAAAATCGCGGAGCGTCTGAAGATGTGGCAGGACGAGCTTGCCCGCCGCCGGCGCGAGGGCGGGCACGGCAAATAAGCGCTCTTCCTGCCGTAGAACGGCTCAAAAAGACAGTTCATCCCCCTCAATTCCCCGGCAGTCTCTTCCGACAATAGTAGCGTCCCGGCAGGCGCGGAGTCTGTCTCCGCGGCAGGGACCACCCTCCGGCGCCACGGATGGCGGCGGCTTGGGCGGAGGCGGGAGCAGATCCCCGCATCCGGCTCAAACGGGCAGCCGTGTGACGTGACCGACCCCATACGGCCTCTTTCTTCGCACGGACGCGAGCGGCGCGCAGATGCGGTCCGCGGGACCTGACGCGCGCCTCCCTGTAAGAGAGTCTTGCGAAAAGAGGTGGTAGAAGTGCTTCGCATTCTGGACGACCCCACACGCGCCGTACTTGCGCGCGCAATGGACGCCTGCGCCGTCCGCAACCGGGTCATCGCGTCGAACATCGCAAACGCGGACACCCCGGGCTACCGGCGCGCATACGTCCGTTTTGAAGATAGCCTCAAGCAGATGCTGGCCGAAGGCGGTCCGGACGACGTCTCCGACGCCCGGCGGCTGACTGCCACGGTGGAAGAGGATTCCACCCCCTCTTCGCGGCTGGACGGCAACAACGTTAACCTTGACGCTGAGATGGCCGATCTGGCGCGCAACAGCATCGAATACAACGCTCTGGTGGAGCTGTACCGGCTCAAAGGGCAGCTGGTCTCCACCGTCATCAACGGAGGGACCCGGTAATGCCTCGTCTGTCCGCATTCGACATCAGCGCGATGGGGCTGAGCGCCCAGCGGCAGAGGCTGGACGTGGTGGCGGAGAACATCGCGAACGTCAACACCACCCGCACGCCTGACGGAGGCCCCTACCGCCGCAAGCAGGTGGTCTTTGAGACAGTGCTGGCCGGGCAGGGTCTGCCCGGAGCAGAACCGCAGGGCGTCCTGGTCTCGGAGGTCACAACGGACCCGGCTCCGCCGAAGACCGTATACGAGCCCGGCCACCC
>CALCJH010000223.1 GCA_937967775.1 uncultured bacterium
ACAATCCGGCAGGGGATGCCGGAGGCGCGCGCAAGGGCCGCGAAAAGCACCGAGTAGTCCCGGCAGACTCCCGCAAGATCCTTCAGAACGTCCGTGGCGGGACGCAGGATGCCCATCTCCCCCCGCGGCGCCATGGCGCGGTGGACCCAGTCGCGGATGGCCAGGGCGGCCCGGAAGATGTTCTTTTCATCCCGGACGATGTCTCGCGCCTTGCGACGGATGGCGATGGCGTCGGAGTCCACATACGGGGCCGCACTCATCCAGCGCAACACGGACTCGTCCTCCACCGGCAGCTCCGCTGACCGCGCCGGATCGAAGGCTTCTGCCCGGATGAGGAGTGTCGCCGTCTTCGCCCCGTCGGTCTCCCCTCGCTCCAGTACTCGCTGGCGGCTGTCTTCCAGCACGAACACGTCGTCCGGCAGCCCGATGAGCCGGATGTGCAACCTGCGCAACTTCCCCGTCGAGGGAAGGTCCACATTGGAGCGGACGCTAGTGAGGATGGCGAAGTCCTGCGGGGGGCGGTATTCGGCAGGCTGAATACCCATGGCCTTGTCGCGCGGCTCCCGGAGCATGGTGATGCCCATCGCCGCGTCAATCCGCAGCGCCTGGCCATCCTCCAGAGACTGATAGGTGGTCAGTTCGGCCATAGGGGTCTTCGTGAGGATGACTAGAGTCTCTACCGGTTTGCCTTCGAACTCGATGGTCTCTTTGCGGTCAACGCGGACGGTGATGTCGTCCAGGGCCAGTGTCAGGGGGTTGAAGGACTTGCGCTGGAAGACATCGCCCACCTTCAGTCCGCTATCAAGGGCGGTCATGTAGGCGTCTCCCGCCAGCTCGGTGCCCGGAGGGATGGGAATGGTGCGGCGGCTTTCCCCGGAGGCCGTCACCAGCCTGCACTGGATGCTGTCCCGCCCGATGTCGGCGATGACCCGGGTGGTCTTGCCGCCGCTGGACATTTCGAACTCCTCGTAGACCGGGCGGGTCGTCAGATCGGAGTAGACCACTGTGCGGATCTGCTGCACCATGGTCTGGCCGAGGACGGTCAGCTCCGTGCGCGAGCTGCTTTCCGTCCGGATGGCCGGAGCGCCGCGGAACTCCTCTCTATTCTGGCGGATGTTGGTGTAGCCGATCTTCAGCTTTCCCAGATACATCCCCAGCCACAGATCCAGCGCCGGGGTCGTTTCTGCGGCCAGGGTCCTTCCCGGGCTCTGCAAAAGGAGCGCCGTCAGCAGGAGACAGAACAGTGGGCGTGCACGGAGCATCATTTCGGTGACTCTTTCCGTCGCCTGCGGATGGACCTGCGTGCGGACCCCTTGACGCGCTGGACGGCGATGAAGCAGGCCGTTTGGCAAGGGAATCAGCCGGGAATGCGTCCGGCCGTCCTGAGCCGCGCCTCAGCCCGCAGAAGCGCCAGCCGGGCGCGGTCTATGTCCACCCCTTCGGACGGGTGCTCCAGACGCTGTCGGGCCCGCTGGAGGGCTGCCTCCGCCCTGGCGACATCAATATCTTCGGGACGTTCGGCCGTATCCGCGAGGATGGTGACATGCTCCGGTCCCACCTCCACGAAGCCTCCCGAGACCGCGAAGACTTCCTCCGCCCCGCTGGCCAGCTTCGCCGTTACCTGTCCGGGGACAAGGCGGGCCAGAAGAGGGGCATGACCGGCCATCACGCCGAGGTAGCCCTCTTCGGCCGGGACGACGAGCGACACCACTCCGGGCATACTGGCCAGCTGCCGGTCCGGGGTCACGATATCTACGCTGAAGGGTCTGCCTGACAAGGGCTAATCCGATCCCAGAGACTTCGCCTTCTCGATGGCGCCGTCAAGGTTGCCGGTCATGTAGAACGCCTGCTCCGGAAGATGGTCCACCTCTCCGTCCAGGATGGCGCGGAATCCCTTGACCGTCTCGTCGCGCGGGACATACTGTCCGCTCATCCCTGTGAAGGTCTCAGCCACAAAGAACGGCTGGCTCAGAAACATCTCAATGCGGCGGGCGCGGGCGACGGTCAGTTTGTCCTCGTCGGAGAGTTCGTCAATCCCCAGGATGGCGATGATATCCTGCAGGTCTTTGTAGCGCTGCAGCACCTGCTGGACGTCCCTTGCGGTCTGGTAATGGTCCTCGCCCACCACCAGCGGATCCAGGATGCGGGACGTGGACACCAGTGGGTCCACCGCCGGGTAGATGGCCTTGACCGCGATGGTGCGCTCAAGGTAAGTGGTGGCGTCCAGGTGGGAGAATGTGGTCGCCGGGGCCGGATCCGTGGGATCGTCCGCAGGAACGTAGACCGCCTGAATGCTGGTGACCGATCCCTTCCTGGTGGATGTGATCCGCTCCTGTAGGTCGCCCATCTCGGTTCCAAGGGTGGGCTGGTAGCCTACGGCGCTCGGCATCCGTCCCAGCAGAGCGGAGACCTCGGAGCCCGCCTGCACGAAGCGGAAGATGTTGTCGATGAAGAGGAGAACGTCCTGCCCCTCGACGTCACGGAAATACTCCGCCATCGTCAGGGCCGTCAGGCCGACCCGCAGGCGGGCGCCGGGCGGCTCGTTCATCTGACCGAAGACCATGGTGGTCTTCTCGATGACTCCGCTTTCGATCATCTCGTGCCAGAGGTCGGTGCCTTCACGGGTGCGCTCGCCCACCCCGCCGAACACGGAGACGCCTCCGTGCTCCGTCGCGATGTTGCGAATCAGCTCCTGAATGAGAACCGTTTTTCCCAGACCGGCACCGCCGAACAGACCCACTTTTCCGCCCTTGGCATAAGGGCACAGCAGGTCAAGGACCTTGATTCCCGTCTCGAACATCTCCACGGCCGGGCTCTGGTCCTCGAACTTCGGCGGCTTGCGGTGGATGGGCAGTGTCTGCTCCGCCTCCACAGGCCCGCGCTCGTCAATGGGCTCGCCCAGCAGGTTGAAGACCCGGCCCAGAGTCTGGGGGCCGACGGGCACGCGAATGGGCCCGCCTGTGTCAATGGCCGGCATGCCGCGGACCAGACCGTCCGTGCTGGCCATCGCCACGCAGCGGACCACATCGTCACCCAGCATCTGGGCGACTTCCACGGTGAGATCCTTCCCGTCGTCCCGCTTGATGACAACGGCGTTCAGCAGTTCGGGCAGCGAGTCGCCCGGAAACTGAACGTCCACAACCGGACCGATAACCTGTACAACTTTTCCTTCAGCCATTGGCGATTCGTATGCTTTCCCCGTGTGCCCGCGGCCCTTCTGCGCCGCGGGCGGCGCAAGATTCTTCAGCTTATGGCATCCGCGGCGCCGACGATCTCCGCAATCTCCGCCGTAATGGCCGCCTGCCTGGCCCGGTTCAGCGAGAGCGTCAGGCGCTCGATCATCTCTCCAGCGTTGGTGGTGGCGGTTGACATTGCGGTCATGCGCGCTCCCTGCTCACTCGCCACCGCTTCCAGCACCGCCCGGAACAGCAGTGTGTCCACGTAGCGTGAGAGCAGGTGAGCAAGCAGCTGTTCAGGAGCCGGCTCGAAAAGGAAGTCCGCGTATGCCTCTGACAGGCCGGCCTCTTCGCCCGAGGGCGGCTCGACGGGCAGAAGCCTCTGGACGATGGCGCGCTGGGACATGGCGCTGCGGAACTCCGTGAAGATGAGGTAGACCCCGTCCACCTCGCGGTTCTCGAACATGGCCTGCACCGTCCGCGAGAGAGGACGCACCGTGGTGAAGTCCACATCCGTGCCGGGAAGCTCGTAGGTTCCCGCCAGCGGCGCGCCCAACTTGCGGATGGAGCCGATGGCCTTCTTGCCCATCACATGCAGCGTGACAGCCTGATCACTGTGCTCGCTCAGGAAGCGCTGCGTCAGGCGGACGACGTTGGCGTGATAGCTGCCCGCCAGTCCGCGGTCAGCACCGATGACGATGGCCGCAAGCTTCTCTTCCTCGCGCACCTCCAGCAACGGATGAGCCAGCGCTGTGCCAGATGCGGCCAGATCCGAGATGATCTGCTGGATCTTGGCGGCATACGGCCGGGCCGCCTGCACCCGCGTCTGGGCCTTCTGCAGCCGCGCGGACGCGACCAGCTTCATCGCCTGCGTGATCTGCTGGATGTTCTTGACCGACTTGATGCGTCGCCGGATGTCGCGGGCGCTGGCCATAGGACCTTAGCTGGATGCCCCTCCGTGTGCTGCCTTGAAGCTCTTGCGGAACTCCTCCAGGGCTGCTTGCACCTTCTGCTCCGCTTCGTCAGTGAACTTGCCGGTGCTCTGGATCTCCTGAACCACGTCCGGATACTTAGCGTCCAGGAAAGTATAGAGCTCGGACTCGAACCTCTGGCAGTCGGACACCGGGATGTCGTCCAGGTAGCCGCTGGTGGCGGCATAAATGATGATGACCTGCCGGGCCTCGGGCATCGGATGATACTGAGGCTGCTTCAGGATCTCCACAATGCGGTTTCCGCGGTTGAGCTGCTGCTGCGTGACGCGGTCCAGGTCGCTTGCGAACTGCGCGAAGGCCTGCAGTTCCCAGTAGCGCGCCAGGTCCAGCTTCAGACGACCGGCCACCTTCTTCATCGCCGGGATCTGAGCCTTGGAACCTACCCTGGAGACGGAGATTCCAACGTTGACCGCCGGCCGGACGCCTGCGTAGAACAGGTCGCCCTCAAGGTAGATCTGGCCGTCCGTGATGGAGATGACGTTCGTCGGGATGTAGGCGGACACGTCGCCCGCCTGGGTCTCGATGACCGGCAGGGCGGTCAGAGAGCCGGCGCCTTTTGCGTCCGAAAGCTTCGCCGCCCGCTCCAGCAGGCGGCTGTGCAGGTAGAACACGTCGCCGGGATAAGCTTCGCGGCCCGGAGGACGCCGCAGCAGCAGCGAAACCTGCCGGTAAGCCTGGGCGTGCTTGGAGAGATCATCGTAGATGACCAGCGCGTGACGGCCGCTGTCGCGGAAATACTCGCCCATGGAGCAGCCGGCATAGGGAGCGATGTACTGCAGCGGAGCCGGGTCGCTGGCGGCGGCGGAGATGACCGTAGTGTATTCCATGGCTCCCGCCTGCTCCAGCACGTTCACCAGCTTGGCCACGGTGGAGAGCTTCTGGCCGATGGCCACATAGAAGCAGTAGACATCCTTCCCCTTCTGGTTGATGATGGTATCCACCGCGATGGCCGTCTTTCCGGTCTGCCGGTCGCCGATGATCAGCTCGCGCTGCCCCCGGCCAATGGGGATCATCGAGTCAATGGCCTTGAGCCCTGTCTGCAGAGGCTCGCAGACTGACTGGCGATCCACAACGCCGGGCGCCACCGTCTCGATGGGCCGCCGGTGCTCCGTGACGATGGGGCCTTTGCCATCCAGCGGATCGCCCAGCGCATTCACCACGCGACCAATGACGGCCTCACCCACCGGCACGTCAATGATGCGCCCCGTGCGCCGGACCTGGTCGCCTTCCTTGATCTCGGTGTCCGGTCCGAGGATGACACACCCGACGTTGTCCTCCTCCAGGTTCAGGACCATTCCCATGACCCCGCCAGGGAACTCCACCAGCTCGCTAGCCATCGCATCGGCTAGGCCGTAGACGCGCGCTATGCCGTCGCCGACCTGCAAAACCGTGCCGACACCGATCTCTTCCAGCCCCTTTTCGTAGCTGGCGATCTCCTGCGCTAGAATGGATGTTACTTCCTCCGGACGTATGCTCGATGGCATGCTCTCAGTCCTCAGCCTCTCAAAAAGTCTGTTTCACCGGCCGCTCACTCTTCCCGGCCCGCCAGCGCCTGCCGCAGCCTGCGGATCTCCGCCTTCACGGAGCCATCTAGGAGCCGGTCTCCGATGCGGATGACCAGTCCCCCCAGGATGCCCGGGTCCACCTGCGGCTCGATGAGCACCTGCCGCCCCGTTCTGCGTGCCAGCAGATCGCTGAGTTGCTCACGTTCCGCCCCGGAGAGCTCCACGGCGGAGATGACCTGCGCCCGCACGACCCCATGACGCTCGTCGGCGATCTTGCGGAAGGCAGCCTCCGCGTTCAGGGCGATGCGCTCCCGGCGCTTCTCGATGAGCAGCAGCAGGAACTGCAGAGTGAGCGAGTCCAGACGCTCTCCGAAAAGCCTCTGCACCACGGCGCGCTTGGCCCGGTCCGGTGTGACACGCTGGATCAGGGCGTCCCGCAGCTTGGGGTGCTCGTGGAGGGCGCTTGCAACCAGATGCAGGTCATCGGCCACCCGGTCCACGTTCCCGGCCGCAGAGGCCGCCGCATACAGAGCCGCGGCATATCGGCGAACCACTGCCGCGCTGTGTATCATCGGAGCGCTTCTCCCCGGCGTATCTGCTGGCCGGCAGGACGCGTCATCAGTTCCTCCCGCCCGACAGTTGTTCGAGAGTGCGCTGGATCAGCGAGCGCTGGCCGGGATCGTCCAGAGTCTGGCCAATGATGCGCTCGGTGGCCTGAGCCACCAGATCGGCCACGTGCTCGCGGATCTGAGCCAGCGCCTTGTCTCGTTCCTGCTCGATCTCCTGCACCCCACGCTGGCGCATTCGCTCGACAGCTTCCCGGGCCTCGGCCAGCATCTGCTCTTTCAGGCGGGCACCTTCGACCCCGGCCTGCTCGATTCTAGCGCGCGCTTCAGCCTCGATCTGGTCCATCCTTTGCTGAAGCCGGGCCTGCTCTTGCTGAATTCGGGCATTCTCCTCTTCGATGCGTCGGAAGGAGCTCTCGATCTCCTCGCGGCGTTCTTTCAACATTCCGCTGATCGGCCGCACCAGAACCTTGGAGAGCAGCCAGAGGAGCAGGAGGAAGGAGATGATATTGGCCAGGATGACCTGCGTATCGATCCCCAGTGTTTCAAACAGCTGTTCCACTCAGCACCCCTTCACGGACGGACCGCCGACTCGCGTCCACTGTCGGTGCCAGAACTCCGAAGGTTGCCGGCCACGGACAATCTGGCCTCATTTAGCAAGTGTCTGAATAACCTGGGTGGCATCCGGCAGTTTGCCGGAAAGCAGGAAGAATACCAGAAGGGCGTAGATGGCCAGAGACTCGATCAGAGCCAGCGCAATGATCATGGCTAGCTGGATCTTGCCGGCGGCCTCGGGCTGGCGGGCGATTGCGGACATGGCGGACCCACCCACCATACCCTGCGCGATGGCCGCCGACAGAACAGCGACTGGAAGCGCGAATCCGGCAGCAAGCGCAAGTGCTACTAAGTACCCCATGTTGTCTCCTCTTGTCTTGTTCGACGTGCTGAAAACCGGCCGGGGGCCGGGAAATCTTTCTGAAAGTAACCGGATTATGCCGGCAAAGCGGCTTCCTCAGCGCGCCCGGGCGAGTGGCGCGCCCCGTGTTGCTCCTCGTGCTCCTCATGTCCGCTGGTTATCATCAGGATATAGGCCGAGGTGAGCACCGTAAAAACCAGCGCCTGGACGATGGATGTGAATACCCCGAACACTACGATCGGAAACTGCAGCGGAAGGACCTTTGAGCCGAACAGGACCAGTGGGCCAAGCAGCGTGATCTGCAGAATCACCGTTTCCTCGCCGAAGATGTTTCCGAAGAGACGGATGGACAGCGAGAGCGGCTTGGCAAGCTCCCCGATGATGTGAAGCGGAAGCATGAGGGGAGCGAGCCAGAGCGGCTCGCCCATAAAGTGCCGGATGTAGCCCCACAGTCCGTGCTCGCGTATCCCCTGGATCTGAACATAGGTGATGGCCACCAGTGCCAGGGCAATCGTCATATTGAGGGTTGCGGTGGCAGGCTTGAACCCGGGAATAAGCCCCATCAGGTTCATTGTCAGGATAAACAGAAACGTGGTGACAAGGAACGGAACGTGGCGCTCGCCGCCCGGTCCCAGGATGCCGACGTAGAACGCTTCAAGCCCACCGACCAGCATTTCGAGCAGATTCTGGAGCGTGCCGGGCACCCTCTGGAGACCGCGGGTTCCGAGCGCTCCCAGAATGATCAGAAACGCCATGGCCAGAGAGGACATCCCGACATACAGCCAGGGGCTGCCGTGCATCAGCCCGCCGCCGTGCGAATCGTGACCGTGCACTTCGCCGTGCCCCTGCCCCGCCGCCAGAAGCGGCGTGGGATGGGCAAAGGCGAGCAGAAGTGCAATAGCGGTCAGGCAAACGAGAAGAGGGGCAATCCCTGGGAAAGATCGCCTCTCAACGCGCTGTGATTTGTCGCCAGATGTCTCCCTCAATTCCTCTCATTCCGCCGGGCTGCTTTCCGGAAAACCGCCCGCCAGCGAATATACCACAAGAACGGCCTGGGTGTATCCCAGGCCGACGGCGAAAGCCGGCACGTTCAATGCGCTCCACATCAGAGCAAGCTTCAGCATCAGGGCGATGAGAATCAGTCTGCCGCCCAGAATGAGCGCCCGACCGAAACGCGCTCCACGGCTCGATGCGCCCCCACTGAGCCCAAGTGCGCTTCGAGTAAAGATCCTGACGGACTTCCGGATGAGCAGCAGGCTGACCGCGCCGATCGCCGAGCCCATCAGCAAACTTACCCCTGCAGCGGCTCCCGCAACCGCGAGTGCCAGCGCCCCGCCAGCGGCAGTGGCCGCGGTCCAGACGCGCCAGAACGTGGACCACGCACCCTCATCCGTCCCTCTGTGCGCGCTCATCTGGAAAGACGGATGACCAGCTTCAGCATTTCATAGAACCCGGCGGCTACCCCCAGCAGGGTGAACAGGAGCATCAGATAAGGATCCGTCCCCAGCCTCGCATCCAGCCAGGACCCGAAAAAGTATCCGATCCCCGTCGCCACAACGAGTGTTATGCCCACCGTGCTGGCCATTCCTAGCTGAGTGAGCCACTGATGGTTTTTTCTGTCACCCATGGAAGAGCGCCGGCTCGCCGGAAGCGCTGCCGATGAGCGCATCCTCTTCAGGCCTGTGAAAAAAGGCGCACAGCGGCAGTATAGCATGGGGATATGGTTGATGGCCATTGCTACCTGTTCGCAGTGTCGCGGAGGAGAGGGTGGAAGCGATTGGCTTGTGCGAACGAATGTTTGGTGCGTGCTGTGGTAGAATTTGGACAGCAGGGGTTATTCCACAGAGGAGAAGTTTTTCAACTTTTTTCTCGCAGGGGGGTGAAGATTTTTGTCGGGACAGCCGACATACCGTATAGACAAGGAATACAGGAACTCTCGATAAGGGCAAACTCTTCGAAAGGGGAGGACGCAAAGCCAGGGGTCTAAACCGCAGAATGCGGCAGGACAGCCCGGCTGCCGAAGTGGTCCCGCCGCTGCCTTCGAAGACGTTTGCCATTTTCGTTTTCCGGGCGGAGGCGGGCTGGAGGCAGGAAACGTAGATGAAGATTTCGCAGTTCGAGTCGGGAAAAGCGGGAGCGGACGGGCAGGCGGCAGCCCGGGGGAAAATTCTACCGGAGGAGTTCCGGGCGTCACTTCGGCGTGAGAAGTATCAAGGCCGGCCGAGGACTTCTCGGGAGGAGGCCGTCGATGTAGCGATGAAAGCCCTGGAGGAGGTTCCCGATGTGCGGGAGGACCTGGTGGCCGACATCAAGGCCCGGCTGGAGCGAGGAGAGTACCGGGTGGATCCGGCTGAGGTGGGCGAGATGATGCTGCGCCGGATGCGGGCGGACCGGATCCGCTAGAAGTCTGAGATACCTACCCTTTTCGCTTATCGGAGCCCGTCGCCGTTCGGTGGCGGGCTCCAGCGCGTACGGCGAGCAGAAGACGCCGGGCGATGCCGTGCAGGAACCGCGCCGCGAAGGTATAAAGCATGGCTGGATCTGGCCGGTCAGCCGGGGAGTATCCGGGAACGTTTGGGGAAGGGTTGTCTTGAGTCTGAAGTTTGCCGTCGTGAACCAGAAAGGAGGGGTGGGAAAGACCACCACGGCGGTGAACATCGCCGCGTGTCTGGCGACCGAGGGCGAGCGCGTGCTTCTGGTGGATATGGACCCCCAGGCGAATGCCACCACGGGCTGCGGGCTGGACCGCAAGCAGATTCGGACAACGATCTACGATGCCTTGATCGGTGGTGCACCCATGGAAGAGGCGGTGACGCCGTCACCGTTATCCAATCTGGATGTGGTGCCATCCACGCTGGACCTTGCCGGCGCCGACATCGAGCTGATCTCGATGATCTCACGGGAATCCCGCCTGAAAAACGCTCTGGTGGGAGTGGAGGAACGCTACCGGTGGGTCTTCATTGATTGTCCTCCCGCCCTGGGGCTGTTGACCATCAACGTGCTGACCGCTGCTGATTTTGCTTTGATTCCCATCCAGTGCGAGTATTACGCGCTGGAAGGGATCAGCCAGCTGCTCCGGACGATCGAACTGGTGCGCAGAGAGTTGAACCCTAGGCTGGAGATCGCCAAAGTGATTCTGACGATGTTCGATTACCGGACCAAACTGAGTCAGGATGTTGTGCGGGAAGTGCGAGAGTTCTTCGGGGAGCTTGTGTCTCCCACAGTGGTGCCGCGCAACGTGCGCTTGTCCGAAGCGCCGAGCCACGGGCTTCCCGTGATCGAGTATGACCCCCGCTCCAAGGGGGCAGAGAGTTACCGGCGGCTGGCGCTGGAGGTGATGAGGTTTGGACAGGAAAGGTCTGGGTAAGGGTCTCTCTGCGCTGATACCCACAGCGGAGCCGGGTGGCGTGATGGAACTGGAGGTGGACTGCATCTCACTGAATCCGCGTCAGCCCCGCAAGACGCTGGACGAGTCCGCGATCCAGGAGCTAGCAGCGTCTATCCGGGAGCACGGAATCATCCAGCCAGTGGTGGTGCGCCCGGCGGGCGAAGGCCGTTACGAGCTGGTGGCGGGGGAGCGGCGTCTGAGGGCGGCGCGCGTTGCAGGTTTGCGCAAGGTCCCCGCTCTGGTGCGCGAGATGGAGGATCAGCAGTCGCTGGAGGTGGCGCTGATCGAGAACATCCAGCGGGAGGACATCAGCCCGATGGACGCGGCCCGGGCTTACCGGCGGCTGATGGATGAGTTCGATCTTTCGCAGGAGGAGCTTGCAGCACGGGTCGGAAAGTCCCGCCCTGCGATCGCCAACACCCTGCGGCTTCTGCAGCTTCCCGAGGCCATCCAGCAGAGGGTAGAGAAGGGAGATCTCTCAGAGGGTCACGCAAGAGCCCTGCTGTCCATCCCGAATCCGAATGGACAACTTCTGGTTGCGGATGAGATCATCCGCAAAGGGGCTTCCGTGCGGGAGGCGGAGCGGATGGCGCGCTCGTGGAACTCCGCGGCGAAAGGCCGGTCTGTTTCACGTGAAACATCGCCCCACCCCGCCCGCACCGAGCTGGCTGCAGTGGAAGAACAGTTGCGCGATCTTTTCAAGACGCGGGTTCGTGTGCACTACGCGGAGGATCGCGGAAGGATCGAGATCGAGTTCTACGGACAGGACGATTTGAACAGGATTCTGGAGCTCATCGGAGGGATCTGGAACCGGCGGCCCGTCTAGGCGAGGTAGGCACCTGCCTAGAAAAGAGTCTTCCTCGCTTCCCTGCGCACCTCGATGACCTTGAGCCGAGCGGCTTCAATGTCCTGAACAAGCGTCTTGCGGGCCTCAAGGAATGCCTGCCCCCCTTGACGCAAAATGTAGGCAGGATGCAGGGCGGCAATGGCGTAGCGCGCGTAGGGGACCTCAAAGAACTTTCCACGCTCTTGAGTCATCCGGAAGTTCTTGTGGATCAGGAGACTGGCCGATGGGGCTCCTAGGCACAGTACCACTAATGGCTTCACGATCGCCAGCTGTTGCTGTAACCAGGGGTTGCAGGCGGCGATCTCCTGAAGGGTGGGTGCGCGGTTCCTCTTGCGGCCGTTCTCCACGATGCACGCCCGGCACTTCACAACATTCGCGATGTAAACGTGCCTGCGGGTGATCCCGTTCTCCGCCAGGCACTCATCTAGCAGGGCGCCGGCCCTGCCCACAAAAGGCCGCCCTGTCAGATCTTCCCGTTCTCCCGGCCCTTCTCCCACGATCATCAGAGGCGCCTGCGGGTTGCCTTCCCCGAAGACCACTGTCGTCCGGGTCTGGGAGAGTCCGCACGCCGTGCACGTAGTGGCCCGGGCGGCGATTTGGGCCAGCTGAGCGGCCGCGTCCTGCACCTCAATCACTCCAAACCCTCCGCCAGGGCGTGCAGTTTTCCCCACACCTCTTCCAGCGCCTCAGGGAGCACCTTAGTGTCGGCCAGGACGGGCATGAAGTTCGTGTCGCCGTTCCACCGCGGAACAATGTGTAAATGGATGTGGTCCACGATCCCTGCGCCCGCTACCCTTCCCAGATTGATCCCGACATTGAACCCGTCCGGATCACCCATCTTCCGCAGCAGCGAGATGGCTTCATCCACCAACTCCAGGAGTTGCAGGCGAGCTTCGGGGGGCAGCTCGGAGATCTCTGCCGTATGCTGATACGGAGCGGCGAGCAGGTGGCCGTTGTTGTAGGGGAAGGCGTTCAACATCAGGAACCCGTGTTCCCGCCGGCGCACGATCATCGCATCCTGGTCACCCAGGCGGGGTTTGTCGCAGAAGATGCACCCCCGTGTCTCCGGGGTATTGATGTACTGCATCCTCCAGGGTGCCCATAACCGTTCCACGTGTGCTCCTCCTGGGTCCCCCTTAGCTTTGTTCGCCGCTCTTTGAACGCTCCAGGAAGTTGACCCGGAGGTCCGTCAGCGACTGGCGGATCTGGCGGTTCGTCTGCTCGTCCAGATAGGGATACAGGCGCCGGGCGACGTCTTCGAACGTGTCAATCGCCAGCCGTGCCTGGTTCAGATCCACCTCAGCCTTTCGGGTCACGGGGTTTGCAATGAGTCCCATCCACTGCCAGGCCGCAGCGCCGAGGAGGCTCAGCATGTAAGCAAGCAGATCGGGCACCTCGGCGCTCATCTGCTCGCTGGTCTCACAAACTGTGTCATTCTGCGGCGTTTGTGCTCCCGCTCCGCTGACAGTCGTAGCTTCCGCTTGCCCGGTCTCAGAGTCTTTCTCACTGGGAGCTTCGCCGGAAGACTCCTCGCCTGTTATCAGCCGCCGCTTGTCAACCACCTGGAATCCTTCTGACTCTTGATCCGGCATCGTATGCGCTCCTTCCGTCCGAGCAAACCTGTGGTGCAAAGGACTCAGCCTGCTTCCCCACGCCGCTACTTGGACCTGCGTGGACCGGCCCAATGTGGCGAACACCGGGGCGTAAATCAGATTATCTCATTCCCCTGCCGCCAGGCAATGACGGCGCGTCTGAAATACCACCAGACGGGATCTCGTTAGGCTCCTTTGAC
>CALCJH010000224.1 GCA_937967775.1 uncultured bacterium
TCCTCCTTCGCGCGCATCCGGCTGTGGGGCTCGGCAGGATTCGTGGCGTCGCTGGCGCTGCTGTCTCCGTGGCTGAAAAGCGACGCTCTGGTCATTGGATGAACATCGCTCATGTTCCTGACGATGGGAATCCTGGGGGCGGCTGCCAGGGAACCGGAGGAACGGGCGATGGTTGCGTCCCGGCTGAACGGCGGAGCAAAGAGGCTGTTCCGGGACAGGACGCTTTCTGCCTTCCTGCTGACCTATTTCCTCTTCAAGGTGGCAGAAAGCGGGACTATGGCGTTCTTTGCGCTGCGCATTCAGGAACTGGGGGGCGAAAGGCACATCGCGGCATGGGCGCTGGTGCTGAACGCAGTCTGCGAGATGCCACTGATGCTGGCGGCAGGCCCACTTTGCGAGCGCGCCGGGCCGGGAACGGTGCTGTTGACCGCTTTGCTGGTCCAGCCTTTTCGCCTTCTGGCGTACGGCCTGATGCCCTCCGTGCACTGGGTGTGGCCGGTGCAGTTGTTCCACGGATTCACTTATGCGTTTATGCTGGTGGGCGCTGTGACCTTCGTGAACGGCCGCGCGCCCGATGACCTGCGAGCAACGGCTCAGGGTATGCTGGGGATGGCCACCGCCGCGGGCATGGCGGTCGGTCCGCTGGCCGGCTCGCTGCTGGCAAGGGAGATGCCGCTCAGTGGCCTGTTTGTGTTCTTCGCGGCTGTATCCGCCGGGGCCATACCCTTGTTTGCGGCGGCAGGCCGTCCTGCCTGGAAGGTTTCCGGGCCACAGCGGCCGAAGCTGACCGCGGAGTAGAGTCCGGAGAGGAGGCGCTACTTTGGAGCGGTACTTCGCGCCGGCATTGCTGACGGCCCTCCTTGCGGCCGCTCATCCAGTCACGGCACAGGAGACGGACACTGTGAATGCCCCTGACAAACCCGCGAGCATCCGTACCCTGAACACGCACCACGCGTTCCGGCCAGCCGCCACGCGCCGAGAGTGGGAGACGCGGGCCGAGCGCCTGCGGAAGCAGATCCTCTTCAGCGCAGGACTCTGGCCGCTGCCGGAACGCACCGCACTGGATCCCATCTGGACCGGACGGGAGGAGATCGAGGGCTGCATCATCGAGAAGGTGGCCATCCAGACACTGCCGGGGTTCTACCTCTGCGGCAACCTGTACCGGCCTGCCCGGGGCAAGGGACCATTTCCCGCCATCGCCAATCCTCACGGGCACACCAAGGCAGGCCGGCTGGAGATGATGCCGGACGTGGAGAAGGCCGACCCCTCCGCTTCGCAGCCCGCGCCCGGACGGAACAACCTGGTGGCGATCGGGGTGAATCTAGCCAGGCAGGGGTTCGTGGTGTTCGCTTACGATATGGTAGGCTACAGCGACACGGATCAGTTTCCCGATCACCGCAAGGTCTTCGCCGGACAGGCGCCCTGGCTGTGGGGGGCCAGTCTGATGGGCCTGCAGCTCTGGAACAGCATACGGGCCGTGGATTTTCTGGAGAGTCTGCCCTACGTGGACCGCTCTCGCATCGGGGCGACGGGGGGCTCGGGCGGCGGCAGCCAGACTTTCCTACTGACAGCCGTGGATAAACGCATCGCGGCGGCGGCTCCGGTGAATATGGTGAGCCATTATATGCAGGGAGGATGCCTGTGCGAGAACGGTCCCGGTCTGCGGCTCGGGACGGACAATGCGGAGATCGCGGCGATGGCTGCCCCGCGCCCCCTGCTTCTGGTGGCGGCCACAGGAGACTGGACCAGGGAGAACCCGCGGGAAGAGTGGCCCGCCATCCGCCAAGTGTACGAGCTTTACGGCGCGCCAGAGCGGACGGCGGTGGAGCAGTTCAACTATGAGCACAACTACAACCGGGAGAGCCGGGAGGCCGTCTACCGGTGGTTCGCGCGATGGCTGAATCCAGCCGCACTGAACTCCACAACTGAGACGCCTTTTGAGCTCCAGCCGGAGCGGCTGCGCGTCTGGAGCGAGGATCATCCCCGTCCGGCGGATGCGGCGAGCGAAGACGGCGTTCTGGAACGGCTCATCGCGCGGAGCGAGGAGCAGCTCCGCAGTCACTGGCCGTCCGATGCAGCCGGACTCCGCAGATTCCGCGAAGTTTATGGGACGGCGCTGGAGCTTTCGCTGGCGATCGAGGAGTCGAGGGCCACATCCCCGCCTGCAACTGAAGGACCGAAAGACGGAGACGCTGTTCTTCTGGTCTGTTCGTCCGGGGATGCCCACGCGGACGAGATCCGGTCAGCCTTGCATAACTATGGCCTACAAACCGTAACACTTATTGTCTCACCAGACGCCGAGCCGGAAGCTCTCTGGAAGGACTTCTACACCTGCTACAACAGGACTCCGGCCGGTGAGGCTGTTCAAGAGGTGCTGGACATCGCGGCCGCGGCACGGGCGGCGGGCATCCGGCTCCGGGGCGTCGTTGGGACGGGAAAGGCCGGTGCGGTGGCGCTGCTGGCAGCCGCTCTGGACGGGGATTTCCAGGCGGTCGCGGTGGATCTGAACTCCACACCGTGGGAGCGGGACGAGAGTTTCATCCCGCACCTGTATGCACCCGGACTGCGGCGCGCAGGCGACCTGCGGTCGGCGGCAATACTGTGCCGTGGCCGCTTGATGCTGCACAACGCCGGTCAGAGCGAAGCGTTTGCGGAAGTCTTGAAGACCCGCAGCAAACTGGGAGCAGACACGCTCCTGCGAAAAAGCCGGATGATGGCTGCAGAGATTGCCCGCGAGCTGGCGCGCCTGCAGTGAAAAAGGCGTTCAGTGGTCTATGGGAGTCCACTCCATCGGACCGCGCGGCCGGACAGCTCCGGGAATCCTGACAACGTGCATGCCGGGACGGGAGCAGACCGCCTCATAGAACCCGTCACCGAGAGAGGAGACAGTCCACACGTCCCCCGTTTTCAGGCCCGGATCCGGTGAGTCCGGCGTCCAGAAGACGAGGCGGAAAGGACTGGAAGCCGTTCCAGCCAGCTCTGTGGGACAGCGCAGCGAGACCTCTAGCTCCCTGCCCTGCCGCTCGATGCGCTCCGGGAAACAGATGCCCGAGTCCAGAACCCGCGCTCCGCGCCGCGGAAAGACCAACACAAGCCCCTGCCGGTCGGTGAAGCCGCTCACCGGAGTCCGGTCCGAAAGGTGGAAGGCCGCGAAGCGATCAGGGATGCGAAGCAGTCCTCCATCCTCGACACAGTGCAGCCCCTCCTGCCGGGCTGTGACTTCTGACCGGATGACGATGACCTCGCGCCGGGCCGGCTGCACGGAGTCGCCCCCTCCGGCCTGTAGCAGATGCAGGGAATTCCGCCACCGCGCCAGTTCTCCTGCCAGGCTATCCATTCCGTTTGCGCTGTCGTCGAAGATCGCCGCGGCCGCTCCCCGCAGGAAAGCCCGTGCCCAGAACATACCGAAGGCCGCCGGGGAAGCTGTATCCAGGCTGCCGGTAGGATGCGTATCCACCAGCACCGCCCGCCGGGCTCCCCGCTCCGCCCACTCCAGTGCCGCCGTCAGAGCATCCGCGTCGAAGGCGGGGCCGGAAGGACCGGTCAGGACATCACGCAACGCCCCCTGCCCGTCCAACGGCCGGTAGCCGCATCTGGCCTGCCACCAGTTGGAGGTCTCCATCAGAGACGCGTGCGAGCCGGAAGCCTCCAACAGTGGCATGACTATCTCCACCAGATCGCCCCGGGCGTCGCGGGAGGCTCCCGGCGAGACATCGAAGCGCACCCGCACTCGGGAGCCCGCCCACTTCGAGAGATCCAAGGCCGCCTCCAAGGCGGGCTTGCCGGGCATGAGATCCCGTTCCCAGAGGACTTCTGGCTTGAGAGTCCCGGACACCCGCACCGCCAGGCAAGCCCCGTCGCCTTCGGCGCCTGCGTTGCGCACCGAGAACGTCAGAATGACGCCAGGCGGCAGCGTCACATCCCATTCCACGAAGGCCGTAGCACCGGAAAGGGGCGGCGAGACCTGGAGAACATCGCCCCGCCGTTCGATGAGAAGACCCTCAGGCAATGCTCCCGAAGAGCGGGCGGGTATGATCCTGATGCCAACTGCCGGGGCGCCGGCCGAGGGAATCGCCTGCGGCACGAAACCTTCAGCCTTCTCTGCCACCGGCACGACCGGCTCCTGCCCGCTCTCCGGGCAGGAAATCTTCAGGTCCGCCGGAGCCAGCCAGCCGAGTCGGTGCGTCCCGGAAACAGAGCGCTCTCCGAAAGCCGGGTTGCAATCCCCCGCCCAAGGCACTCCGATCTGCTCGCAGAGGAGCGCAGCTTCGGGAGAGGAGACCACCACGAAGTCTACGGCCTCGCGCCACATCGCCAGCCGCGTACGGTTCTCCGACTCCAGCGAACCCGGCCGGAAGCGGACCGCCACAAGTGGCCTTGCCAAGTCCGGCGCGCCGAACACGTTCTGATCCCCCCGACCGTCCAGCATCCTCCTGGCCGCCGCCGATAGAGCCGCCGACCTCCCGAAATCCTCCAGCGTAGCAGCTGACACTGGTATACTCGCAAGCGGGAGAAGTAAAGCCAGGCAATACAGCAGGCAAGTCCTCTCGCGAATACTCATTGTTGAGCCGCAGCCTCCCGGAAACGCCGCACCACAGCCAGGAGCGATCCGAGCCCGGCCAGCGCGGAGCCGAGCCACAGCAGGCTGATAAGGGGTTTGGTAGAGACGCTCAGGCTGACGGAACCGCCCCATGCGCCTTCGTGTTCAACCGGAGGCTTTTCTTCTGTCTCCGGCGCCGTGCTGGCCGGTGGCGAATCGCCCCGTGCGGGAGCCACATTTATCAACGCGGAGGCCCGCAGGTCGCCTTTGCTGTCCTGCTCCATCGGACCGTAGCGCTCGAACTGCACGTCCAGCATTCCGACTCTCTGCACCTGCCCCTTTGAAAATGTGAGCCTGCGCGGCTGCCCTTCCCTGGGGATGATGGTGATCTCCACAGTCCCGGACTCCACGCTCATCGCCTCCAGCCGGACCGTCACGGACCCGTCCGGGGCGGTGGCAGGCTCGGGGCGCATCTCCCGGTCCCCCACCACAATGGCAGGCGACAGCTGGATGCTGCCCTCAAGCGGCTTCACCGCCGGCGATGGCTGACGAACCATTCCACCAGCCGGGACCATTTCGTGGGGAGCAAAATAGACGTCCGCCACCGCGCTGCGGTGGATGAAGGGCTTGAAGGCGTACCCCTGACCCCCAGGCATCGGTTTCCCGGTCAGGTGGATGTGTCTCGCTTGCTCCCGGCCGCGAGCAAGCTGCAGATGCGCGGTCATGATACCGTCCCCAGAGACTTGTATAGAGTCTAACTTTATTTTCCATCCTAAGACAGATCTAGACTCGCCTGCCTGAAGGACGACTGCTTCCTCCGGGTGCCCCAGATTGCTTCCCGCAATGCCCACAAACATCAGGCCGATTCCCGCGTGCGCCAGATAAGCCCCTGCCGCCAGCGCCCCCGAGGTGACAGCCGCGGTTGCGAACCGCCACCCGTTCACGATCAGAGCGGCCGCACCCAGCAAACCGAGCGACCACAGAGAACCCTTCGTCGCCCCGAACACGAAGAGAAGAAGCAGCACAACGATGGCGCTTGCGATGACTGCTAGACCCCGAGCGTTTCTCCGGAGCGACGCGGCTGCCGCTTTAGAAGCGTGCGGCGACCAGCTCATCAGTGGACACAGAGCGATAAGGACCAGCATCCCTAAGGTCAGTGGAGCTCCGGTGACATTGTAGAAACGCGGCTGGACTCCAGAGGGCCGGTCCGGCGCGAGCAGCCCCGTGATGAGCGGAGCACTGGTGCCCAGCAGGACAAAGAACGCGATGACGGAGAGCACCCAGGAGGTCAGATAATGGTTCAGCTCCTTGCCGTGGCCATCCTCGATGATGGAAGGAGCAGGGATGCTGGAGAAGCGCCACACCAGCAGTCCGAGGAAGATCACGGCAACCACACCGATCGCCCCGGCAAGCAGACCCGCCACCCCAAGATCGCTGAAACTGTGCACCGAGAAATCGCCCAGGACCCCGCTGCGTGTCAGGAAGGTGGAGTACAGGATCAAGAGGTAGGTCAGCAGAGCGTAGATCATGTTGGGACGCTGGCCCGTCCCGCGGATCCGTTGCAAGATAAGACCGTGTAGCAGAACGGTTCCCGTCAGCCACGGCACCAGTGAGGAGTTCTCCACCGGATCCCACCCCCAGTAGCCGCCCCATCCCAGGGTCTCGTAGGCCCAGAGGCCGCCCAGCACCAGCCCGGCCCCAAGCGACAGCCATCCCAGCGACGCCCAGGGAAGCGACAATGCCGCCCACCGATCCATGCGGTTCGTCAGGAGCCCAGCCGCCGCAAATGCCGCCGGCACGGTGAACACGACGAACCCCAGGAACATCACCGGGGGATGGATGGCCATCCAGGGGTCCTGCAGGATGGGGTTGAGTCCGGCGCCGTCCGGCGGAGAAGCGCCTAGCGGCGCGAACGGAGAGTTGATGAGGAGCATCGCGGTCAGGAGTCCTTGGGTCAGGCACCAGAACCCCATCACAGCGGGCTCCAAGTCCGTTGCAGTTCGACTGACGAATGCACCGGTCCAGGCTCCCACAAGAGCCCAGAACAGGAACGAACCCTCCGGCCCTGCCCAGAATGCGGAGAAGATGTAGCCGGGAGCCAGATCCCGTGAAGTGTAGCCGTAGACATAGGCCACGTCGAAGCGGTGCCCGAACAGCAGCGCCCAGAGCGCCACTGACGCCGCCGTGAATCCCAGAGCGGATATCAGATAAAGCCAGCGCGCCGCTGGCAGCGCTGAGCCCTCACGCCTGAGCGCCACCCGCAGATTCAGGATGAATGACGCGGCCAGCGCGGCCGCGGCCAGCCAGAGGAACAGATCGCCTGCTGTCATACTTTCATCGCTTCCGGGCAGGCGCGTCACCCGCCGCAAGGAACCGGCGCCGGGCCCGCCTGTCGGGAGTTTGGCACGCCCCCGGCCGGAAGTCAAGCGAAAGCCGCAGGACAGGGAGGCTAACGGCTGGCGCGAGGCTCCAGCGTCAGACAGACAGAGTTGATGCAGTAGCGCTTGCCGGTGGGCCGGGGACCATCCTCGAACACATGACCCAGATGGGAGCCGCACCGGGCACAAAGCACCTCCGTCCT
>CALCJH010000225.1 GCA_937967775.1 uncultured bacterium
CGGGGTTGGTGAGGGTGCGGTTCTGCACCACGACGATTTCGGGCTCCTCCTCCACGGTCCGCTGCATGCGAATGGTCACCCGGGAGATCAGGTCCATCTGGACATCCACGCCGGTGACTTCCGCCGGCGCGTAGCCGACCAGGACTGCGGCAACCGTATAGTCGCCAGGGGGAACATTCAGGAACGAGAACGCGCCCGAAGCATCGGAGACGGTTGTCAGCGAAGTGCCGCCGAGACTCAGGTTGACTCCTGCCAGCGCTTGGCCCGTCTCATCGTCCACAACCACTCCCGACAGGGTGCCCGTGGTCGCCGCCTGAGCGGCAGACGGAAACGCGGCCGCGGCTAGGACCGCGATCGCCAGCCGGACCGCCAGCGTCTTCTGCCAGTGCGCCATAGATTCTGTTCCTCCCATCCCTCTGATTTCGGGGTTGAGACGCGGGCCGGCCCTCCAACCGGCTGCGGTCATGATTATCGGATTATGTTGAAGATTCCTTGAAGGTTTGCGGGCGCGGACAGAGCCGCTCGTTCGCCAAAAATGAGGCGGCGGACAGCGTTCGTGGAACAATCCGGATGAGCGGCAAGCAAAGGGGCTCCCATTCTGTTGACAGGGCCCATGGCGGCCGGTACAATCCTTTTAGGAGCCGCGCCTGCCTGGGAAGGGTTGGCGAGACCGGTCGTCCCCGCTTCGCCTGCTCCGCCACCGGAAAGCGCCGGGCCGAGCCCCGGTGGGAAGAGGTCGGGAAGTGCTGCTCAGACAGAGCCTGAAGCAAAACCTGTCCCAGAAGATCGACCCCAAGATCATTCTGGCCAATACCCTCCTCGCCTGCTCCACACTTGAGCTTGCGCAGGCCATAGACCGGGAACTTGAGGAGAACCCGGCGCTGGAGCGGGCGGATGAGGATGTGTGCGGCTCCTGCACGCTTCCTCGTGAGATGTGCCCCACCTGTCCGCTCAAAGCCGAGCGGCCCGCCGAGCCTGAGACGGAGGAGTTCGACTGGCAGGACTACTACTCCCGGGACAACGACTGGGTGGAGGCAGTCCCGGCCTCTGATGATTCCGAGTTCGATCCCATCGGCAACGCTTGCGCCCGGCAGACCCTGCAAGACCACCTGATGGACCAGCTCCGGGCCTCCGCCCGCCCCGACCAGATGGAGGCGGGCGAGTATCTGGTGGGGTGCATTAACGAAAGCGGCTATCTGGAGGGCTCGCTCGCCGAGATGGCGGCGGAGCTGGGGTGCGATGAGAGTCTCCTGGAGGAGGTGCTGGCCCTCATCCAGACCTTCGACCCGATCGGGGTGGGGGCAAGGAGCCTGCAGGAGTGCCTCCTTATTCAGCTGCGCAATCTGGACGAGGAGACGGATGCCTCAAGGCTCGCCCGGACGATGGTGGAGCGGCACTGGCCGGATGTGGCCGCCCGGCGGATGTCGCGTCTGGCGCGTGCGCTGCGCGTGCCCGTGGAAGCGGTGGAAGAGGCGCTCCGCTTCATCACCCGCAGCCTGACCCCCCATCCCGGCGAGTGCTTCCGGCTTCCGTGGGACGACAGGCAGGAGTCGGTGGACGCGGTGCGGCCCGATGTCATCGTGCGCCGGACGATCTCAGGCTACGACGTGGAGGTTGTTACGCACGAGTCGCAGCTTCTGTCGCTGAACGCCCGTTACCGGGAAGCCTACCAGAAGATCCGCAATGGCGGCTCCCGCTCGTTTTCCGAGGATGAGCGCCGCCATATCGTGGAGTATGTGGACCGAGCGGAGAACTTCATCCGTAGCATCGCCCAGCGTCGCAAGACCCTCAGGAGCATCACTCTGTATGTGGTCCAGTATCAGCAGGGGTTCATTGAGACGGGACAGAAGTCGTTCCTCCGTCCTCTGACCCGCACGCAGGTGGCGCGTGCCCTGAAGATGCACGAGTCCACCGTGAGCCGCGCAACGGCCAACAAGTGGGTTCAGCTTCCGAGCGAAGAGGTGGTCAGCTTCGACCTGTTCTTCGATGGTTCGATGTCCGTAAAGGATCTCATTGCGGAGATCATCGCGTCGGAGGATCCTGCCCATCCGTTATCGGACCAGGAGATTGCGGACATTCTGCAGGAACGCGGCCTGGAGGTCGCGCGCCGGACAGTGGTGAAATACCGCGAGGCGATGAACATCCTCTCAAGCCGCCAGCGCCGCCTGGCGTCCTGATCCGCCTTGCTTACGCTGCCCGCCGTTTCTGCGGGTGCCGGTGCAGCATCCCACCTGCTCCCTAGAGTATTGAGCATCGCGCGGTCCTCTCCAACGGTTGCCGCAGTGCGCCTCCGTTACGATGGTCGAGCAGCGCGCCGAAAGGCGCGCGTATTGAGACCAAAGACTGCCGGATGTCGTTTCGACTCCCCCGCCGTATCTTCAGGCGGCCGCAGGGCAGGGCGTGTATAATCCCTTTCGTCTGTGCGAATCGGTCTTGAATAGCACGTGGAAGGAGTTCGCGCATATTATGGCCATAGTCAATGAGATCGCCGGCCTTCGCCTGCCCCCGGATGTCCTGGACATCGTTCAGGCCTGCCCGCGATTCACGGTGGCTCAGAGCGTGGAGGACCTGATCGAACTTGCCACTCGCGATGCGGTCAACGGCGTTCACGAGGTGGCCTACGATGTGCCCGGCAGGGGCCGGGTGGTGGAGGCATGGGTTTGTCGCGTGCGTAACGGCATCAGTGCCAACTACCCGGAGCCGTATATGCGCCGTCGCGATCCGGACTGCATGGTCATCGCCGATGATCTGCCCACCAACAAGGAGCGCTTCTCGGAGCGGTTCGGTTACGATTTCGCGGAGCTCCGCCAGCTGACCTTCGACTGGCTGAAGACCCAGGAACTGGCTCTGTTCACCTTCAAGGCAGGTTCTGTGGCGGATGGCCCGGACACCGTGGTGGTTGCTCCCGC
>CALCJH010000226.1 GCA_937967775.1 uncultured bacterium
GGTCATCACGCGCCGGTAGAGGCGCGTCAGATAACCCTCCTGTTCGCCTTCGCCGTGGGAGGACTCCGCATAGCTGCGGCTGAGGAGGCGCAGCGATGCCCACGGCGAGATCACGAACGCGATCGCCAGCGAGAACAGCATTGCGGCGGATGCTCCTACCGGGATGGGGCGCATATACGGGCCCATCAGCCCGCCCACGAACGCCATCGGAAGGATTGCCGCGATGACCGTGAATGTGGCCAGGATGGTGGGATTGCCGACCTCGTCCACCGCCTCCGATGCCACCTCCGCCAGCGAGCGTCCGCGATTCGATGGCATTCGGAAGTGGCGCACGATGTTCTCCACCACCACAATGGCGTCATCCACTAGGATCCCGATGGAGAAGATCAGCGCAAACAGGGTTATGCGATTGAGCGTGTAGCCGTAGAGATAGAAGACCAGAAGCGTCAGCGCCAGCGTCACCGGCACGGCAATAGCCACTACGCCCGCTTCCCGCTTCCCCAGTGCAAACATGATCAACAGCGAGACGCTGACCACCGCGATGGCCATGTGGAACAGCAGCTCGTTCGATTTCTCTGCCGCCGTCTCTCCGTAGTTGCGGGTGATGGTGACGTGTACATCCGAAGGGAGGATCTGACCCCGGACAGACTCCACCTTCGCCAGCACCTGGTGTCCGATGACGATGGCGTTGGTGCCCTGCCGTTTGGCCACCGTCAGTGTGACCGCCTCGGCCGATCTGCCTCCCGCCAGCTTTTCCGCCAGCGGTCCGTCCGCCGCCGGGCCGGCTGTGATGGAGACGTAGTTCCTGTGCTCCTCCGGACCCTCCACGATGTCGGCCACGTCCTTCAGCAGCACCGGCCGACCGTCCTGCGCTCCGACCGTTATGTTCTCCAGATCCTCGCGGCTGCGCACGAAGGCTCCGGCGCGAACTGCGTACTCCACGTTTCCGCTTGCGAAACTCGCGGCCTCCAGCTCCGCGTTGGCGCGCGCGATCACCGGCTGAAGCTGCGCGATGCTCATGCCCCGGGCTGCCGCCCGCTCGGGATCCACGACAACCCGCAGAGCCCGGCGCGGTCCCCCGATGATATGGGTCTCCGACACGTCGGGAACCTGCTTCACGGCATCCTCCAGCCGTGCCGTCATCTGTCGGAGTTCGTAGGCGGACCGCTGCGTGCTCCAGATGGTGAGCGCAAGGATGGGCACATCGTCAATGGAGCGCACCTTGATCAGGGGATAGCTTCCTCCGTGAGGGATGCGGTCGAAGTTGGAGGAGAGCTTGGTGTTCACCTTGACGATGCTGTCCTCCATGTCGCGCCCCACGTAGAAGCGCACAATGGCCATGGACATTCCCGGGGAGGATGTGGTGTAGATGTATTCCACCCCGGGAATCTCCCACAGGAGCTTCTCCATGGGCTTGGTGATCCGCTCTTCAACCTCCTTGGCGCTGGCGCCCGGCATCTGGACGAATACGTCCACCATCGGTACGATGATCTGTGGCTCTTCTTCGCGCGGAAGCTTCAGGACGGCGAAGATGCCCAGCAAAAGGCAGGCGACGATAATGAGCGGAGTCAGCTTGGAATCAATGAAATAGTGCGCAATGGCGCCCGACAGCCCCAGGCGCTTCATCGGGCAGCCTCCTCCACCTTCACGCCCTCCTGGATGGCATCCAGATTGCTGACGGCCACCTTCTCGCCCTCTTTCAGGCCGGATAGGATGGCTGTCATCCCCTCACGCGTTTCCCCAAGCGTCACAAGGCGCAGCTCCGCACGGCCATCACGGCCGACCACCCAAATGCGAGCCATGCCCTCGCGGTCCACAATGGCGCTCTCCGGCACGGCGACCACCGACCGTACTCCGCGCGGCACCAGCAGCCGGCCGAACAGCCCGCTGGCCAGACGGGAGGTGTCGCGGATATCCGCCTTCACGCGCACGGTACGGGTGGAAGGATCCCCCCCGGGACGGATCTCCGAGATGCGCGCTTCCCGTTCATCGCCGCCCAGGCTGTCAATGCGAACCAGCGCGCGATCACCCGGCTTCAGCGCCGTGGCTTCCGCCTCAGGCACGAACGCCTCGATCTGCCAGCGCGACCGATCCTCCAGCACCAGCACCGGGCTGCCCGGTCCCACCTGGTCGCCAGGATCCACCAGACGCTGGGTGACCACACCGTCGAATGGCGCGCGGATGACCGAGTATCCGGCCATCGTCTTCGCTCCCGTCAGACCGGCGCGAGCCTGACGCGCCTGACCCGCTGCCGCCACGGCCTCTTTTCTTCGCATCTCGGCAGCCAGGCGTCGGCTCTTCGCGGCGGCGAGGCGCGCCTCAGCCTGAGCCAGACGCTCCCGGGCTGCCTTCAGCTCCTCCGCGCGGCTGCCTTCCGCCACCATGTCCGCATGCTGGCGCGCCGATTCCAGGGCGGCTTTCGCCACGGCTTCCGCCGTCTCAGCCTGCTCCAGCCTCTGCTTGCTCACCACGTCTTGCCGGAAAAGCGCTCGCATACGCTCGGCCTCGCTGTGCGCCAGGTCGTACTGGGCTTTTGCCTGCTCCACGGCGATGTTCGCCTGAGCGCGCTCCTGGCGGCGAGGTCCGGTCTGGACCATCTGCAGGTATGCGCGGGCCTCCTGAACGGCTGCCGTGGCGGAGCGGATGTCCGCCTCGGCTGCTTCCTGCTCCATCCGCGCCGCCGAACTGGCCGCCTCCGCGGATGCCGAAGCGGCCGACAGAGCCGCGCCCGCCTGCTCCACTCCGGCCTGCAGATCCGCAGCTTCCAGCCGCACCAGTTCTTGCCCGCGCCGGACCCGGTCCCCCTCCCGCACCATCACCGCAACCACGGAGGACATGATCTTCGGGGACAGCGTGGCCTCCTGCAACGGCCGGATGGTTCCGTCGGAGACAGAGAAGCTTTCCATCGGGACCCGCCTGACGGTCATCGTCTCGGCCTGAACGGGAGCCAGCTCACGAGCGTGCGTGCTGTGGTGCGCCCCACGGCGCGCGTTCCAGACAAGCGCCGCTGCCACCACGATGACTCCTGCA
>CALCJH010000227.1 GCA_937967775.1 uncultured bacterium
GGGAGGCCGCGGGTCTTTATGGCAAATCCCGTTCGTTCATTGCTGGCGGTAGCGGGACAGGGACAGCTTCCCCGAAAAAGGAACCGCTCACGGGAACGCAAGCATCGCCCCGGGCGGGTAAATTGAATCCATCAAGCACAATGCAGATACCCACGAAGGAGGTCCCGAATGAAACTGCTTTCCAGAGACGATCTCCGGGAGATGGCCCGTGTGGAGAATGGCCCCTGTGTATCCATCTATATGCCCACGCACAGGGCCGGGACCGACACCCAGCAAGACCCCATCCGCCTGAAGAACCTGATGCGCCAGGCAGAAAAGCAGCTTCCGGATTTCGGCATCCGGCCGGGCGATACCGCCCGGTGGCTGAAGCCGATCCAGTCGCTGGTGGATGACGAGACCTTCTGGCAGCACCAGAGCGACGGGCTGGCGGTGTTCCTGGCGGAGGGATTCTTCCGGTATTACCGTGTGCCCATCTCCTTCGAGGAGATGGCGCACGTCGGATCCTCGTTCTATCTCAAGCCGCTGATGCCTCTGCTTGTTGGCGACGAGCCGTTCTTCCTGCTAGTCCTCAGCCAGAAGGAGGTGCGCTTCTTCCACGGCACGCGCGACAGCATCCGAGAGATTTTCGTGCCCGGGATGCCCACCAGCCTCGCCGAGGCGCTGCAGTGGGATGACCCCGAGAAGCAGCAGCAGTATCGCACCGTGGCTCAGGGTGCCCGCAGGACTGCGATGTATCACGGCCACACGGAAGATTCCGAGGACACCAAGGAGAATCTGTCGCGCTTCTTCCACCTGATCAATAAAGCGCTGGAGCCGCTCCTTGCGGGGCAACACGCCCCTCTGGTGCTGGCCGGCGTGGACTATTACTTCCCGCTGTATGCCGAGGCCAATGCCTACCCGCACCTTCTGCCCGGCGGAATACCAGGCAACCACGACGGCGAGCGGCCCGAAGTCCTGCACGCGAAGGCGTGGGAGTTCCTGAAGCCGCACGTCGAGCGTTCACGCCAAGAAGCCGTCGAGCGGTTCCGCGCCCTCAACGGCAATGGACGCTCGTCCGTGGACCTGGCGGACGTGGTGATGGCCTCCCATTCCGGGCGGGTAGAGACGCTGTTCGCTCCCGTCGGGGTGCAGGTATGGGGACGTTTTGAGCCCGAGTCCGGCGAGGTCCAGTTCAGTGGGCAGAAGGGGACGGACGACGAAGATCTCCTGAACCTTGCCACCGTCCAGACCTTCCTGCACGGAGGCACCGTCTATGCCGTTCCGCCGGAGCAAGTTCCTGACAGCGCTCTGGTGGCGGCCATTTACCGCTATTGATTTCTTTTTCACAATCCGCGAAGGATTGAGCACTCCTTCCGGCTAAGGCATCCTTCTGAGGGTGGGCGGCGGGCACGTGCCGCCCTCCCCGAAGGAGAAACGGCCATGTCAGGAAGGAAAGCTCTTCAGGGGGTGGGCGTTGCAGCCCTGGCGATCGGCGCGGCCTGGCTGCACACCTCCGGCAGGCCGGCTTCGGCGCAGCAGGGGAGCCAGTGTATCGCCTGCCACTCCGAAAAACAGATCGCAATGAGCGCGGTGCGCGACTTCCAGCGCAGCGCTCACGCGAAGATCGGCCTGGACTGCGTCATCTGTCACATTCCGGCGGAGAAAGCGCCGGCGTCAATCAAATCCGCCTCCACCACCTGCGAGGACAAACGCGTGCGAAGGTCGGTCGGGTCGGCCAACTGCGCAGTCTGCCATTCTCAGCAGGTCACCCAGTTCCACGCGGGCAAGCACGCCAAAGCCTGGGTGGCTCTGGAGGCGATGCCGGAGACCAGAACCCAGCCGGAGGTGCTGGTTGCCGGGCTGAAGGGTTGCGGAGGCTGTCATCGCATCGGACTCGATGAGGGCAAGTGCGACTCCTGTCACACCCGCCACGTCTTCAGCGCTGCCGAAGCTCGCAGGATGGAAGCATGTCAGACCTGCCACATGGGCTTCGACCACCCGCAGGCCGAGATGTATGGCACCAGCAAGCATGGCAGCATCATGACCGTCGAGCGGGACCGCTGGGACTGGGATATGAAGCTGGCCAGCTGGCCACACGGAAAGCCTGCGGATGGCAAGCTTGCGCCGCGCACGCCCACCTGCGCGTTCTGCCATATGCCCAACGGCGACCACGGGGTGCGGACCGCCTGGGGGTTCCTGGCGCTGCGGTTGCCGGAGGACGATCCTGAGTGGATGAAAGACCGCGCAACGCTCCTGCAGGCGCTCGGTGTGCTGGACGACAAGGGACAGCCCACCGGACGTCTGGACTTGGTGGTCGCGGGGGATGTGGCGCGGCTCACCGCCGAGGACTGGCAGAAGGAACGGAAGCGGATGCTGGACCAGTGCGTCCAGTGCCACTCGCGCAGTTATGCCGAGGTGGAGTTGGCCAAGGGAGACCAGGTCATCCGCGAGGCGGACCGGCTGGTGGCTGAGGCGGTGCGCATCGTCCACGGGCTGTATGCGGACGGCATCATCCAGAGGCCCAAGGACGTGCCTCCACACACGGACCTGCTGCGCTTCTACGATCTGCCGACACCCATCGAGCAGAGGCTTTACGTGATGTTCCTCTCGCACCGGATGCGCGCGTTCCAGGGAGCGTTCCATATGAACCCGGACTACCAGCACTGGTATGGCTGGGCGGAGCTGAAGCGCGATCTGGTTGAGATCCGGGCGATGGCGCAGGAGATGCGCGAGGCGCACAGGCGGAGGACCAATCTGTAGCGGTCAGGCTGGTCCTTTCCGTGCGCGAAAAGTCCATCCGGGGCCGGGCGCTTGCTCCCGGCCCCGGAGCTCTTTATTCGTAGCGCAGCGCCTCG
>CALCJH010000228.1 GCA_937967775.1 uncultured bacterium
TACATCTGGGAGAACTCAACAGTCAGCACCTTCGCCGTCGCCTACGATGCCATCTACCCCACCCTGCAGGAAGATGACGAGCTGAAATGCTTTGCCGCAGCACGCGGCGTGCCAGACGTCGCAGAGGCCATCGAGCGGGACATCCTGCAGGTCGCCGTCTCGGATATCTTCCAGAAGAAGATCTGGGGCAACAAATTCGAGCTGGGATCTCTTTCCACAATCGCCCTTGCGCTGGACAACCGCGACCCTTCACGTGGCGCAACTACGGAGCAGATGGTGGAGTGGATGCTCCGCGGAGAAGGAGAGCTGGAGTTCACACTCTACAACGGCTTCGACCGCGACGGAATCGGCGGGGAGAGCTCCCCGGGATACTCGGTCATCTGGAACACGCGGATGGTGGCGGCGGCAGAGAATCTGGCCCGGCTGGGCGTGGATGTCGTGAAGGATCGCAAGTGGCTGCGGCTGGCCCGAGGACCCTCAGAGATCCGGCTGCTGGACAACGGGCTTCCCTCACTGGGAGACTCAGGAGGCAACATCCTGGGGAGCAAGAGGCTCGTAAACCGGGATCTGCTGGTGTTCGGCACGGCGCAGTTCGATGACGCCTGCTGCGCGGCGCTGCTCCTGGAGCGCGGGATGGACCGTCCCCAGCTGATGGACAGGGCGCCGGTTGATCGGGATAGGCTGGAGCGCCTGGCCAGGAAGGATGACTTCCCGCCTCCTCCGTGGTCACGTGACCTGGGAGGCTACGGGCTTGCCATCCTGGAGATGGATGATGGAACCGGAGGCAGGTCCGCGTGGCTATATTACGGCTCCGGCAGCTCCAGCCACGTGCACCGCGACCGCCTGACCATCGGCTACTACATGGACGGCCGCGATGTGCTGACCGAGCTGGGATACCCCGCCCACTGGGGCCCAGAGGCCGAATACTGGGTCAAGAACACCCCCTCGCATTACTGCGTGATGATTGACGGGAAGGAGCAGCCCACCCGGATGCGGGGGCGTCTGACACGTTTCGTGGACCTGCCCGGTCTGAAGCTGGCCGAGGCCGAAGCGCCCGGCGTGTGGCAGGGACTGGCCGAAGACTACCGGCGGATGCTCGCTTTGCTGGACACCCGGTCGGGTGGCACGCTCCTGATTGACGCGTTCTTTGTCAAGGGCGGGTCCCGGCACGACTATAGCTTCCACGGGCTGCCTTACGGGGAGCTCCAGCCGGCTTCTCCAGTGATATGGAAGCAGGAGCGGGGGACCATGGCCGGCCCCGATGTGGATTTCGGGCAGGATCGATCCGCCCGGCGGAGGGCCTCAGGCAGGCTGGCAGTTCCTCCGCGAGCCACGGCGGGTGGAGACAGCGGACACTCAGGTATTCCGCTGGGATGATGACGGCGGCCTTCAGATGCAGGCGTTCTTCCCACGGCTGTCGTTCGACGAAGTTTACATCGCCGATGGGCGACCGCCCCAGAAACCCGGGTATCCGGCGAGCATTCCTTACATCTTCCTGCGAGGAAGCAACCGGTCCGAGTCGGTCTTTCTGGGCATTGTGGACGTTCACCGGGGAACGACGGTTGTCAGGGACGTGGAGCGCGTCCTGGCGGATACTCCCCGGGCGGGCGGAGCGGTAGTAAGCCTGCGGGACGGGCGGCAGTGGAGGATCTACGTGAACGGCAGCGGGCAGCCAGTCTCGTTCCAAGACGGAGCGCGGATGGACGCGGCGTTTGCCGCCGTCCTGTTCCGGAAAGGCGGCGATGCGTCCCGCAGAGACGCGCCGGAGGCAGGTTACGTTGCGGGGAGCGGTTCGTTGACCTTGCCGGGAGACCGGACTTTCCGTGCTGCCGGGCAACCTGAGTTGACGGTGGAACGGCTGAGCTTCATCCGCAACCGCGTCTACGCTTGGCCCGCCGTGGACTGGCCGTCGGGTCGCCGGGGAACAGTGGCGTTCTTCCGGAACGGAGACTCGATATCGTCGCGAACCGTGGTAGCTGCGGCGCGCCGCGGCGACAGGACAGAGTTGTCCTTCGGAGACCGGGGACTTATCGAGGGACGATTCGGCGGAACCTGGGACGCTGAGGCGGGCATTCTGAAAATGTCGGAGCGGACGGGAGGGGTCTACAACCTTTTCACGCAGAGGTCTTTCCCCGGTCTGTATGCCGCGAACGAAGACCTGACAGAGATTGTCCCCATCACAAGATACGACGCGGACGCAAATACGCTGACCGTTGCCTGCTCCCGGGAGCAGGGCGGGCGCTTCCGGGATCTGGACGGCGACGGCATCTCTTACATCTACATCACGGACGTGGGACCGGGCTGCCGTGTCTCGGCCACACCCGCGGCAGCATTCGGTCCGCCGCCTGCGCACTGAGCAGGTCCATCCGCAGCAGGGGAAGGAACGGAGACAGATCTATGCCCGGAAGTCCACGGCTGAACGATGCGCTGCGAAGAAAGATGCTTCGGCAGATGCTGGAGATACGCTGCTGCGAGGAGCGCATCCAGTGTCTGTTTGAAGAAGGGCTGGTGCGCGGCTCCACGCACCTGTGCATCGGCCAGGAAGTCGTGAGAGTGGGAGCTGCGACAGCCGTGGAACCGGAGCGCGGCGACACCCTGCTCTGCACCTAACCGTTGGCCACGGGATGGCGCTGGCCCTGGGGATGAGCCTGCATAACCTTCTGGCGGAGCTGATGGGACGCCAGGGCGGCTGCTGCGGCGGAAAAGGCGGAGCCATGCACCTGACCGACGAGGAGCACTGCCTGCTGGGCACGTTCGCCATCGTGGGCTCCCACATTCCCATCGCGGCGGGGGCGGCGCTGAGTGCGCAGATCCGCAAAAGCGGCGCGGTGAGTCTGACGGTCTTCGGCGACGGGGCGGTGAACAACGGCGCCTGGCACGAGGCCGTGAACCTGGCCGCAGTCTGGAAGCTGCCGGTGGTGCTGCTCTGCGAGAACAACCTTTACGGGGAATACACGCCTTTTGCCCAGACATCCCCCGTGCCGCACGTGGCGGACCGGGCCGCAGCCTATGGCATCCCCGCGGAGATCGTGGATGGTCAGGACGCGGACGAGATGTTCCGGGCGGTTCGCGGCGCCGTGCGTCGGGCGCGCCAGGGAGGCGGGCCATCGCTCATCGAGGCGAAGACCTATCGCTTTGTGGGACACTCGCGAACGGACCCCGCGACATACCGCCCACAG
>CALCJH010000229.1 GCA_937967775.1 uncultured bacterium
AGTCAGGCGCTGCCACTCTCCGGACGCGATAGCGGAGGGCAGCGATGGACGCCTGCGCAGCTCCTGGATGATGGCCTCGGATGCCTGACCAACCGCGTCTTCTCCTTTCACGAACAGATCAGCCAGATGGACCGGCCTGACCTGCCCCCGGACGCTGCCGTAGGTAATGGCGGTGAAAGTGGTCGTGCCGTGAGCGCCGCCGGTGAATGCGTAACGCTCGACGTAACCGCTGCAAAGGGTGTTGGAATCCAGAGAGACGGTGGGAATGACTTTGAGTTCAAACTCCGCCTTCGAGCCTCTCTGCCTGAGTGTAGGTATCGCCTGCTGTGCTTCCCTGCGGAACGCGTTGAACTCGGCTTGCTCGGCGGCCCGGCAGGCCGCATTGGCGCGGGACGAAACACTTCCGTGGGATCCGAAACGCGGATACTCCACGCTGATTCTCCACCAGCCCGGCCGCACCTCCGTTTTCTTCGCCAGAACCTCTCCTGCCGGGACGAGCAGGACGCCTGCCGCGGCCAGCAGAACGGCCCCTGATTGTTTTCCTGTGCTTTTCAAAGATGAACGCCCCTCCTTAGAGGTTGCAGAGGGCCTCGCAAGATTTTGAGATCGCGGGGCCTCCCGCGTTTGTAAACTGGACAACGCGCACGGGGCTGTCTGCAGTTCCCCGGATCTGTTCGGGGGAGGTGTTCGGCCGCCGAACCTCGAACAGCACGCAGTCGCCGCGAACAGGTTTGCCTTCGCGAAGCACGGGGCCCGGGCGGTATGCGCCCGGGCCCCTCACCACCGGTCCTCTGCTTTTCTCCTCGTGCTGTCCTCAAATCGTGTTACATCTTGTCTCCGCTGGAGGCGCTGGCCACGTAAGGCTCCGGTCGGCGGTAGTGCACGGCCAGCACGTTCGTCAGGCTGCGCGAGGGTGTCGTGATGATCCGGCCGTTGAACCACAGACCGGCCGAGGAGCCCCCGTCCAGGGTGATAGCGTCCGTCGCGCCCAGAGCCTGCATTATCAGCGCCAGTCTTTTCAGCGTGACGGGTCTGTTGATGGAGACCAAAAGAAGCTTGTTCGATGCCGTCAGTCCGGCCGCCGTCCGTCGCTTCGCGCCGCGCAGACCGGGATCCGAAAACCCTTCGCTTGCCGGGTCCAGCACCACACGTCCCTTCTCGACGAGCGTAGGGCCCCCGCACAGCACGGTGGCATAACCACTCCAACCGGTCGCCACGCCCTCCGAGCGCCTGACGAACTCGATGCGTCCCTCCGGAGTCACACAGATGCCGTTGCCAACGATCCCGCGATGCACCACCTGCCCCTTCACCGCGATATCGCCCACAGGATACTTGGAGCGCGTGTCGAAGAACGCTCCCGTGATGGCCGCCGCGGGCCGGGTGCGGCGCAACATGGAGCGGAAAGTCTCCGTACTGCCGGGGCCGCCGGCCGCGAGCTGCGCTTCGACGGTCACGTGAGGACTGTTCAGGTTCACCGTCACAACGTGCACCGGGATTCCGGGGAAGTTTCGGAGTGTATACGAGATCGCCTGCGCGTGGGTCCCGAGGGGAAGAACCAGCACAAGGGCCGGAAGGATTGTGAAGAGCGCCGAGGTTCGGAACATGGCTGAGATCCCTCCTCGCCTTCGCGAACCTCCTCCACCCATGAGAGCGGCATAAACGATGCCAGACCGGCACATCCGGTCCCCGCACAGTTGCGGGTTTTTCGTCCCGGCAGGCGGGACGTTTCTCAAAGTGAGGGCGAAGGTCTGCATTGCGGTATGTCCTGCAAACGCTTCGCACGCTCTCCTGCTCTCATTTGTCAGACAGCTTCTCTGTTGACGCGGTTCGCATCCGGCCATAATAACGGGCAGCCGGACGGCACGGACTGCTCCGACAGGGTGCGGGAGGGCACGAGAGACAATGACTTCCAAGCAGAAGGCAAGTCGAGAACACAGAGTCCAGGACGGCGAAGAGAAAATACTGAGCGTCTGCATCCTTTCACGCGGCGACGCGGATGCGCTGAGGCAATGTCTCAAAGCGGTTACCGCTATCTCAGATGACACTCTGGTGGCATTTGTGCGGTCCACCAGAGAGGCGCGGCGTCTGGTACGGGAGTCCGGCGCGGCCGCCATTGACGCTGCGGGGCTCACCCCGGCCGAGGCCCGCAACAGAGCCGCCGCCTGTGCAACCGGTGCCTGGATTCTGTCGCTGGACGAAGACGAGGCGCCGGAGGGCATCTCGCGCGCTCCTCTCAGCAAAACCCTCGCCGTGGAGGGAGCAGATGCGTTTCTGGTGACGGTGGAGACCGCTGCTTCGTGCGGAGAGGCGAAGGATGTCTTCCAGCACCGCCAGGCGCGCCTGTTCCGCAACCTCCCAACGCTGCGCTTCGAGCGTTCATCCCTTCCCTGTACGGCCGGTGCGGCGGAGCGCCACGGCCACAGACTGCGCGTCTGCGGCCTGACCCTGCACCGGGAAAGGCCCCGTTCCTGCTGCGGTTCTTTCGACGCTGACGTGGAAATGCTGCGTCAAGATGTCTCCGAGCGTCCCGGCGATGCCGCCTGTCTGGCGCTGCTGGGCAGGGAGCTTTGTGCTGCCGGCGAGTATCAGGAGGCGGCGGACGTTCTGCGCGCTGCGGCAGAGGCTGCCGGACCGAAACACGCGTTGTCCCCCTATCTGGCAGGGCTCCGGGCGATGGCTCTGCGGGAAACGGGCCTGGCCACATCCGCCATCGAAGAGTGCGACCGGGCGCTGGAGTCCGGCCTCTCCTGCCCGGAGATCCATTTCGCGCGGGGCTGGGCGCTGATGGCCCTTCGCCGCCCGGCGGAAGCCGCAGAGTGCTTCCGTGCCGCGGTCCTCTGCAGGACGCGGCCGGCGCCGTGGCTGATGCGCGAGCCCACCGTGCGAGAATACCGCGCCGCGATGGGCAGCGCGCTCGCGCTGCTGGAATGCGGCCGCGCCAAAGCTGCGGTCGAGTGGGCGGAGATGGCAGTGTCGCGCCGGCCCGACCTGCCAGAAACCCTGGTGCTGCTGGCCATCGTTCGGGACGCCGCCGGCGACCGGCGGGGAGCGGTGACCGCCCTCGAGATAGCTCTGCTGGTGGACCCCTCCAATCTGGATGCCCTCTCTCTGGCCGCTCCGTGGTTCGCGGCGGAAGGGAAATCCCGGGAGGCGGTGGCAGCGGCGCAGCGCCTGTGCGCCGCTCTGCCGGATGATCCCGCCCCGCACATCCAGCTTGCTGGCGCGCTGGTTGCTCTGGGTGAATCCGACAGGGCCTACTGCGCGGCCGCGAAGGCGCTGTCACTGTCCCGGGGCGACTGCGCCGTGTTGATGGACGCAGGCCGGATCTTTGCAGCCTGCGGAGATCCCGCGGCGGCGCTCCGGTGCTTCCAGGAGGTCATCACGCGGGAGCCCTCACATGCCGAGGCCTACTTCGCCGCCGGAGAGGTCATGCTGCAGGCCGGAGCGTTCGCCGAAGCCGCCGGGATCTTCCAACTGGGGATCCGGCTGGACGGATCGAACGCTGCAGCGCACTTTGGGCTGGGGAACGCCCTGGCGCGCAGCGGCCGGCTGCAGAGCGCTGTCCGGGCCTGGGAGAGAGCGCTCGAACTGGACCCGACCCATCAGGAGGCCAGTCACAACCTGCAGGTCGCCCGACGGGCGCTCGCCCGCGCGGCCTAGGCGGTTGCAGCCTCCTCGGCAGTGGCTTCCACGGCAGCCGTTTCCTTCGCAAACATCCGCCTCTGCAGCCAGAACGCAACGTTCACCAGCCCGATCATTACCGGCACCTCCACCAGAGGACCGATGACCGCCGCGAACGCCGCCATCGAATGGATGCCGAATACGGCAATGGCCACCGCAATGGCCAGCTCGAAGTTGTTGCTGGCCGCAGTGAAGGCCAGCGTAGTTGTCTTCGAGTAGTCCGCGCCTAAGTAGCGGCCCATCGCGAACGAAATAAGAAACATCCCAACGAAATACAGCAGAAGCGGCACGGCCACCCTGACTACATCCGTCAGGTTGTTCACGATGTAGTTGCCCTTGAGCGAGAACATCACCACAATCGTGAACAGCAGGGCGACGAGCGTCAGGGGGCTGATGCGCGGCACGAAGTGATGATCATACCAGTCGGCTCCCTTTCGAGGCCGCAGGACGGCTCTCGTCAGGAACCCGGCGATGAACGGGACCCCCAGATAGATGAAGACGCTTTCGGCAATTTTGCCGATGGTGATGCGGGAGAGGTCCACATTCCCGAAGTCTACACCGAAGAGCGGCGGGAGCACTTTGATGAACACGTAGGCATAGACGGAATAGAACAGCACCTGAAACACCGAGTTGAACGCCACCAGCCCGGCCGCATACTCTGTATCGCCCCGCGCAAGCTCATTCCACACGATGACCATCGCGATGCAGCGCGCCAGGCCGATCATAATCAGCCCGATGGCATACTCCGGATAGCCGTGCAGGAAAATGAGCGCCAGGGCGAACATGAGGAGCGGACCCACCACCCAGTTCTGGATGAGGGACAGCCCGAGCACCCTTGTGTTTCGGAAGACCTGAGGCAGGTCCTCGTAGTGAACCTTGGCCAGCGGAGGATACATCATCACGATGAGCCCGATGGCAATGGGAATGGAGGTGGTGTCAATGCTCATCCGGGTGATGGCCTTCGCGAGCCCCGGCACGAAGTACCCCAGCGCCACGCCGGCGGCCATCGCCAGAAAGATCCAGAGAGTCAGGAACCGGTCCAGGAAGGAAAGCCCTCTGGCAGAGGGGCAAAGGGCAGGCTGTCTGGTATCCGCGACTGTACTCATTCGTTTTTCAGCTCCTCTATCAGATTTCGCACCTTATCTTCGATCCGATCGCGTATCTGACGGACCTTCTCAATCGGTTTGTCTTTCGGGTCTTCCAGACCCCAGTCCTCGGTCACATAGTAGTTTGCTGGACAGGCCGAGGCGTCCACATCGCACCCCATCGTGATGACGCGGACGCTGGACTCCACCATCTCCGGCGTCATGACCTTGGGACGGTGCCCGTCTGCTTCGAGATCGATGCCGATCTCGCGCATCGCCTCGACAGCAGCCGGATTCAGGGCGCCTCCGGGCTGCGTGCCCGCCGAGACGGCCTGCATCCCTTCCGGAGCAAGGCGGTTGAAAAGGGCCTCGGCCATCTGGCTGCGGCCCGAGTTGTGAACACACACGAACAGGACCTGTTTCATAGGGCAGGTTTCTCCGCACGCACGAATGCGCTGTAGATGCTGCTGGCCACGGCCACCGCCACCTCCTCATCCAGGACGCACTCCGGAGCCGCAAGGAAGGCGCGAGCGTCTTCAGGAGGGTATTCCCGTATACTCTGGAGGGTGACGTTGCAGAAACCGGCATCCTGCAGCAGGCGGATGTAGTCCCGGTCCAGGAGCGCGCCCGCCACACATGCCGTCCAGAGATCCATATCCGCAGTCACGGTTCCGGGAAGTTCGCGGCGGGCCACGATGTCTGCCACCGCCAACCGCCCGCCGGGACGCAACACGCGGAACGCCTCCGCAAAAACCCGCTCTTTGTCCGCCGACAGATTGATGACACAGTTGGAGATGATGACGTCCACGCTGGAATCTGGAAGAGGAATGGCCTCGATGTGGCCTTTCAGGAACTCCACGTTCCGGACGCCCGACTTCCGGGCATTCAGCCGGGCCAGATCCAGCATCTCATCCGTCATGTCCAGGCCGTAAGCTTTGCCGGATGGACCGGCCCGGCGGGCCGAGAGAAGTACGTCCACACCGCCACCGCTTCCAAGATCCAGAACCACCTCGCCTTCCGATATCTCTGCCAGCGCCACGGGGTTGCCACATCCCAGCGACGCCAGCAGGGCTTCCACCGGCAATTCTGTGATCTCCTCCAGCGAGTACAGGTCTGCGGAGATGGGCTCCTTGTTGCCGCTGCCGCAGCAGGACGCATCCCCGCAGCACGAAGCCGTACGGGCAGCCGCGGCGTAGCGCTGCCGCACCGCCTCCCGCATATCGTCAGTCATCTCTGTACTCCCGGGCAAGATGTCGCACCGGTCTGAACGCCCGTCCGGCATTGCAGAAGGTCGTCCAGAAACGCACGCAGCTCCGCGATGGCCTCCTCATTGACGGCCAAGTACACCCATTTTCCCCTGCGCTCCATCAGGATGAGTCCCGCTTCGCGCAGCTCTTTGAGGTGGTGGGAGACGGTGCTGGGCGCGATGTCGAACCGGGAGCAAATATCGCCCACACAAGTATCGGACACACAGCAGACGTCTCCCGAATCAGGATCGGTTTCCACTCTGGCACCGCAGGAGTCAATGAATGCGAGGATGCCGAGCCGGGTGGGATCGGCCAGTGCGCGAAATGTTTCCGCTGCGCGGAGGACAAGGCTTGTCAATTCGACAGACATCGAAATGATCTTATCCAACGGCAGGCATTCCGTCAACTACGGTTCGCGCCCGGAAATGGGCCGGCGATAGATTATTGTCAGTGTGGGCACATTTTTTTCGCACAAGCTTTACATATGGG
>CALCJH010000230.1 GCA_937967775.1 uncultured bacterium
CTCCTCACGCTTATGCGGCCTCTGATGAGGCGGCAGGCGCACGATCTGTTCCGCACGTTCATCCGTCCGCTGGCCGAGACGTATGTCCGGGGATGGAGAGAGGGTCGAGACCTGGTGTTCCACAGTGCTCCCGCCCTTCTATTGTTCCACCACTCGCCATATGCCGACCCGGTCGACAGCGTCATCCCTTGCACCTATGCGATGCTGGCGGCCGAATCGCTCGGGCTTGGAACGACGATGATTGGCGGTGCGGCTCCGGTGCTGAAACGAAACCGGACTCTGTGCGCGCGGCTGGGCATTCCTGAAGGCAATACACCTTCCATCGCACTGGTCATCGGCTATCCTGCAGTCCAGTTCCACAGGGGAATCCGCAGACGCTTCTCCACCGTGCACGAGGTATAGGCGGCCGGCCCTCGTATCAACGATTCGTCGGCTGCATCTCCGATCCGTCGTGTTGCCGGTTCTATCCGCACAGTTTTGGAATCCGAAGGACGGGCACCCCTCCGAAGGGACCCTTCGGCGCGACCCTCACCTCAGTGCGTTGGCATCGAACGGTTCTCCCGATGCTCCTTCGGCCGTCAGCGTGATAGAGTGAACGGCCACGCCCAGCGTTCGGGCATCCAGGGTCTGAAGATCCCGGCCCCCCTCTCTTGCCAGCTCCGCCGGAGACCAGCCGCGGCATCGCAGCGTAAGCCGGACCATGTTCTCTTTCTGCGGCGGAAGCGTCGCCCGGAGCGTCTGAAGACCCGGCGAGATGATGGCCGCGATCCTTGTGCCGCCCAGATACAGGCCCGCGTCCTGGTGAAGGGCCGGCTCCGGTGCCACCAGCTCGACCGTCACCGTGTAGGGCTTTCCGGGCTGCACCGGCATCCTGAACTCCGAATCCTCTGTGGACCAGCGCATGGGCCCCTCTTTGCCGAACGACGGCGGCATGGCTTCCCGGCCGTGGAACCGACGCAGGAAGCGTGAATCTTTCTCGCCGCCGACCAGCAGCCTGTAGCTGGCCAGAGCACGCACGGGAAGGGGCGCCGGAAGCGGTTCATTGGCTATCATCTGCGTGCGGCCGCCCGACTCGTTTTCCACCACCAGCCCGCCCACTGCCTGATTGCCCATCAGGATGGCCGAGCGAACTCCGGCATTAATCTTAACGTGGACGCTTCCCTCCCCGAACGTGTTTCCGTTCAGAATGATGCGCCCGCCGTCAGCCTGGACAGCGGAGCTGGATGCGGCTCCGACGTCGAAGGAGCCAAACTCCACAGCCGTGGCGGTGAACTGTGCCTCGTCGGAACGGAGCCAGACGCACCGGTCCAGGGGCCTCCCAAAGGGAGCTGTTGGACAGGCTGACCTTGCCTTTCACACCTGGCGCAATCTCGATTCCCCCGCTGTCACGAAGCTGCCACGCGCCCACCAGCTGGGCGTTTGTGATCAGCAGCCCTCCGCCCGAGCCTACGGATTCCACCAGCACGGGTCTCCGGCACTGTCGGCCCGTCGGGACATCTGGCGAGGTCGGGGACTACGTTGACTTTTGTCGCCGCACTGCGTGCAGGTGTGGACGATGATTCTCGGGCCAGGTCACGCCGTCACGGCGCACGTCCTGACGGCCAACTTCCTTGCAACGCTGGAAGCGCCGGGGAATCTCCCCGAATCAGGCCTGAAGGCTCAGGGGCAAGGTGCGTTTCGGCGCCATCCCGCAGGTCGGCAGCCCGGGTTCCGGCAGCCTGAACTCTTCGCACCTGTCTCTGCAGGCTCGCCGGAGGGCCGCGCTGCTTTTAACTGCCCTTCGAGCCTGACAGCTGGCCGACGACAGGTGCGGCAGTTTGTTAGGAAGTCGCCTTTCGTCTGGCGGAAGCGGCGGCCGACTGCCCGCCGCGGTCCTGCGCAGCGGGCGCTCTGCAACCAGTTTGTGCGGATTTAGACTTCAAAGACCCGAAATGAAAAGATGGGATTGACTGGTCCGGCGATCTGTGTTAGATTATCAGCTGATGGATATCGCTCGGACTACCTTCCCGGGTTTCCGGGCGGCAAGTAGTCTGGGAAGGTTAGACGCGATGAAGCAGAAGGGATTGGATCGCAGGAGGTTTCTTCAGGCATCTGCAGCATCTGTTGCCGCGGTTTCGGTCGGGGCCGGCCAGAGATCTCAGGGAGCGATTCAGCAAGAAGCAGGTGGTGCCGTGAATGTCAGAACTTTTCAGGAACCGGTGGGGGAGCCTTACCGGCTGCACGGCCGCCGGCTCGTTTTTACCAACTGGCTCTTCATCAGACCGGGCAGCTTCGCCTGGCTGGATGAGCAGGACAACAACGTCACTGTGGGCGGAAACGCGGGCCCGTGGGGGCCGCGCTTCTCAAAGGCAGAGTTCCCTTACGGCATCAGACTGGTGGCGCGCAAGGCCGGCCGCATTGGTCCGGTGATGACCATCCCCGAAGGAGAGAGCCCGCTCAATCTTGTGCTGGGGTCTGTCATTCAGGAAGAGGGGAAGTATCGCGCCTGGGTTGGCTCGCACTACAGAGAGTCTACGGACGGCGTGAACTGGGGGCCCCCGGTAAGATGCGAGAAAGAGGGAGGCGATCCAATCAGCCTGTGGGGCGGCACAGTCTTCATTGACCCCTCTGCGCGCCGGGACGAGCGCTTCAAATGGGTGGGACTCGGCAATCTTTCGCGTGAGGATTTCGAGCGCTTCAAGTCGCGGTATCCTGATCGCTGGGAGACGCGCTGCGATCGAATTGACCATATCGTTGCGGTGGTCGGGGCGGTCTCAGGCGACGGCGTCCACTGGAAGTTGCTGCCCGAGCCGCTCGTCGCGGAGCACAGCGACACGCACATCACCGCCTACTATGACACGCGCCTCCGAAAGTATGTCATCTACACGCGGAACTACATGTTCTGGCCCAGTGCCGACCCGAACGCCCCGAACACAGTTCCGTGGTGGGAGATCGCACGCCGGTCAATAGGCCGGACTGAGAGCGACCGGTTCGAGGCCTTTCCGGTCTCGGAGCCGATTCTGGTTCCGGATCCCTCCCTGGAGGCCTCCGAGCTGCTCTACACGAACTGCCGCACGGCCGTTCCGGGGGCGCCGGACCTGCATCTGATGTTTCCGGCCATCTGGCATCTGATTGACGATACCACTTCCACAGTTGTGGCCTCCAGCCACGATGGGAAGGTCTGGACCTATCTGCCCGGAGGGCCGGTTCTTGAGACGCCGGAGTTTGGCGAATGGGATGGAGGATGCCATTTCGCCGGACCGAACCTGATCGAGCTTCCGAACGGCGACTTTGCGCTGCCTTACTGTGGTTACAACTTCCCGCACAAGTATCCCAGGGGCCAGTTGAAGAACGGGGTCGGTTACGCCGTCTGGCCAAAGGGGCGGCTGATTGCTCTTGAGGCTCGGGAGCGTGGAGAGTTCACCACCGCGGCGTTCCTTGCTCCCGGGCGGAAGATGAAGATCAATGCGGTGACGGCGCGGGCCGGTCACATCCGTATCGAGGTGGTGGACCTTGCAAAAGGCATTGCTCCCGGGCGCAGCTTCGCCGACTGCGACCCCGTGGTTGGCGACCGGTTCCGGCATCCGGTGACCTGGAAGGGTCAAAATGACCTTGGCCACACCGAAGGCGCCCCGATACGGCTGCGCTTCCACATGGAACGGGCGGCGATCTATGCGCTTGACTTCGAATAGACACAGCCCGGCAGCCTCGATGCGGCTGGAGGAGATCGAGCGTCTGCAGCACTGGCCGGGATCCGGGCCGGATGCCCGGAGGGCTGTCCGCGAGTGGCTTCAGGCGTCCGGACGCAGGCTGGTGGTGGCGGACGATGACCCGACCGGCACTCAGACGGTGCGGGATGTTCCGGTTTACCTGGACTGGTCTGCCCGAGAGATGCGAGAAGCGATGACCGGCGGGGATCCGGTATTCTACGTGTCCACCAACTCCAGAAGCCTCCCGGAGTCGGAGGCTGCGGACATCGGCCGGGATGTGGGACAAGCCCTGGCCGCCGCAGCGAGCGGCGTCGGGGCGCGCTTTCTCGTCGCATCCCGAAGCGACAGCACGCTGCGCGGTCACTTCCCCGGGGAAGTGGCCGCTCTCGCGGAGGGGGCCGGGCTTCAGCCGGACGGGATAATTATCGCGCCGGCTTTCTTCGAGGGCGGTCGGTACACGCTGGGTGATGTCCAATTCGTGGCGCGGGGGCGGGAGGTGGTCTCGGCGGAGCAGACGGAGTTCGCCCGAGACCCGGTTTTCGGCTACTCCAGCGGCAATCTCAGAGAGTGGGTGCAGGAAAAGACAAGGGGTCGCTGGCAGAAGGACGACGTGCTTTCCATCTCCCTTCGCACGCTGCGCGATGGAGGGCCGGACGCGGTGGCGGAGACGCTCTGCTCCTGCGGCGGCGGACAGCCGGTGGTCGTGAACGCCGTCTGCTACGCGGATTTCGACGTGTTTGTCCTGGGACTGCAGAAGGCGGAGGATTCGGGCCGAACGTTCGTCTATCGCTGCTCCGCTTCGTTCGTGAAGTCGCGCGGGGGATTCCCGGATGCATCTCTCCTTCAATCTGACGAGATTTCACCGTCCGGCGGCGGAGTGCTGGTGGTCGCCGGTTCGTATGTCGAGCGCACGGGCAGGCAGCTGCGTGTGCTTCTGAACTCGGGCGCGGCCGCGGGCCGTGAGCTCCGGGTCGAGGCGTTGATGGACGAGCCGGAGCGCGAGCGGGAGATCCGGGAGTGCTCACAGTGGGCAGACGGATGTCTGAGCGGCGGTCGGTCCGCTGTGGTTTTTACTTCCCGCGAGCGTCTCCCTTTAGAGGGGCAGGCTTTTCTCGATGCCGGGCGGCGAATCATCGCCGGCCTGTGCGAGGTGGTGGCGTCGGTCACAGTCCGTCCGGCCTGCGTCATCACGAAGGGTGGCATCACCAGCATCGAGATCGCGAGATCGGCCCTGGGCGCGAAACGCGCGCGGGTGCTTGGACAGATCCTTCCGGGGGTCCCTGTTTGGCGGCTGGATGAGGGAAGCCGCTGGCCCGGTGTTCCCTTGGTGGTCTTTCCGGGGAACGTGGGCGACGAGGGCGCTCTGCTGGATGCGGTCCGGGTGGCGTGCGGGGGAGTGGCGGTATGAAATACGCAAGCCTGGGCCGCTCCCCTCTGAAAGTCTCCCGATTCTGCTTCGGCGCCATGTCCTTCGGGGCCGTCAACGACGCTGCGGAGTCCGAGCGGCTGGTCCGAAGGGCGCTGGACCTTGGAATCAACTTTTTCGACACGGCCGTCGCCTACACCGACGGTCAATCCGAGGAATTTCTCGGCCGCGCCATAAAACCCGTGCGCGATCAGGTGGTGCTGTGCACAAAATTCGGCTCGCGACAGGAGATCGGAGGGGGCATCAATGACAGGGACAGCTCCCGATACCATCTGGTCCGGGCGATCGAGACCAGCCTGAGGCGTCTGCAGACCGACTATGTGGACCTGTATCTCGTCCACATGCCGCACCCGAGGATGAATCTGGAGGAGACCCTGGCGGCTCTGGACCTGCTGGTCCGCCAGGGCAAGGTGCTGTATGTCGGCTGCTCCAATTTTCCGGCCTGGCTCCTTTGCAAAGCCCTGTGGTTGAGCGACGTTGGTGGGTGGTGCTCCTTCGGGACGCTGCAGTCGGCATACAACCTGATAGAGAGAGGGGTTGAGCTCGAAATCCTCCCGCTCTGCCAAGCCGAGGGGATCGCGTTTATGGCCTACCGGGGGCTGTGCCGGGGAATTCTGGCAGGCCGGTATCTGGAGTCCGGGGGAGAGGCGGACGAGAGGGCCGCGCATCTTCAGCAAAAGCATTCTGAGGGGCTCCAGAAGCTGCAGGAGTTTGCGACCGCAACGGGCATAACGCCGGCCCAGGCCGCGGTCGCCTGGCTACTTGCGCACCCTGTGGTGACGTGCGCCGTTGCGGGTCCCACGCGCGAGGCGGAGCTGGAGGAACTCTCCGCCGCGGCGGACCTAGAGCTGACGCCCGACCAGCAAGAGGTCCTCTCCAGCGCTTTCCCAGTTTCGGTGGAGGACGACCAGATCGGCGTGCACGCTGCCTGGCGCACCAGGCTGGATCTGTTGAGGTGAGGATGGCAGCGGAGAGGTCAGGGAGGATCGGATTCATCGGGCTGGGAGTGATGGGGGCTCCCATGGCCCGGAACCTGCGGAAAAAGTTCGAGCAGGTGTGCGTCTACGATTGCGATCGCTCCCGCCTCTCCGTATTCTCCCCGGGAGAATACCGGCTGGCAGATGGCGCAGCGCAGGTGGCCGAAGAGTCCGACGTGGTGGTTCTTTCGCTGCCAGGGTCGGATTCTGTGCGGGATGTGGTGCTCGGTTCGGAGGGTGTCTCGGGACACCTGGCCGCAGGTTCCGTGGTAATTGACACCGGTACCACGGAGCCCTCCGTCAGCCGCAGCATTGCCGGCGAGCTGGCGTCACGGGACATCGGTTTCCTGGACGCTCCCGTCAGCGGGGGAGAGAAAGCCGCAATTGAAGGGACGCTCTCCTTCATGGTTGGCGGCGGGAAAGATGTCTTCGAGCGCTGCCTACCGATCCTGCGGGCGATGGGTTCCAGCGTCATCAGGGTCGGGGAGAGCGGCTCGGGTTCGGTTGCCAAACTGGTCAACAACCTGATCGTGGGCGCCGAGTTCGCCGCGATCGCCGAAGGCTTTGCTCTGGCCGTGAAGAGCGGACTGGATCCCGGCGTGCTTTACGAGGCCATACGCGGCGGCTGGGCTCAATCGAAGGTGCTGGACGTCAGCACCCAAGCCTTTCTCCGGCGCGACTTCCGGCCGGGCGGGTCTGTGGATATCCACTGGAAAGACCTCGGATACGCCCTCTCGCTCGCCAGAAATGTGGATGTTCCGACGCCCGTGACCGCCATCGTCCACGAAATCTTCAAAGCGGCCCGGGCAGGCAGGAAGGGGAGGATGGCCCAGCCCGCCATTGTGATGCTCTGGGAAGAGTTGCTGAATATCAGGGTAGGAAGGCAGGACGAAGATGAATAAAGTTCAAAGTCGCATCGAGGCTCTGCGCAGACCTCTGCTGGGGCTGGCGTGCTACACGTACAATCCTCCGTTTGTTGACATGCTGGGCCACCTGGGGGTGGACGTGCTCTGGATCGAAATGGAGCACTCCCACATCTCGTTCGCGCAGGCAGCGGACCTGTGCCGAATCGGCGCGGGACTCGGTCTTCTGACCATGATCCGAATACCGGATGCGCGGCGGGAGAGCGTCCTGAAGGCGGCCGAATGCGGCCCCGACATTCTGGACTTGCCGATGGCCAACTCGGTCGAAGCGGTGGCCGGCTTCGTTAGCCACGCGCGGTTCGCTCCGGAGGGAACGCGCGGCTTCTTCGCCGCCTCTCGAGCAGTGAACTACGGGTTCGGCCCGGGCATTGCGGACATTCAGCAGGCCATCAACGAGGAGCTGTGCCTGCTGGCGCAGATCGAGACCAGAGAGGCTGTGGCGCAGGCCGGCGAGATCTGTGATTTACCGGGACTGGACGGAATCTTTCTGGGGCCCGGTGATCTTTCATCCAGCTTCGGCCTCTCCGGCCAGACTTCGCACCCTGTGGTGTTGCAGGCCCTCCATGATACTGTTCGCGTTGCGCGCCAGCGGGGCAGGCTGGTGGCCATAGCGACTGCACCTGCTGGCATTGAACAGTGGGCGGCTGAAGGGGTGGACCTGGTGTTCGTCGGCAGCGACATCAGCTGCCTGAAGGGCGGACTACTCGAGACCCTTTCCGCCGCGCGAGGGGGTGGGCGTCGGGAAGTGGCCGCGCAGGAGGTGCCGCCGCTCGCCACAAAGCCTCTCTGACGCTACGGCGCTTGCCGGACGCAAATGTCCCGCCGCATTCGCGGCCGGGCTGGAAAGGAGCATGGCCCGGTGGGGGCTCTGCATACGATTGACCTCGTCATCATTGTGGGTTACCTGATTGCGCTCTCCTCCGTGGGCATTCTCTTCTCGCGGCGGCAGACGAGTCTGGAGCAGTTCTTCCTGGCGGGAAGAAGAATGAGCTGGGTGCCCGTCGGCATCTCGCTGATGGCGTGTCTGAACAGCGGCATAGACTACCTGATGCAGCCGTCGGCGGTGATGAAGTACGGGCTGGTGCTCGTGACGGGCGCGCTGTCATGGCTGCTCCTGTGGCCCTGGGTGGCGGGAGTCACGCTGCCGTTCTACCGCAGGCTGAACGTGTCCACCGCCTACGAGTATCTGGAGCGCCGCTTCGACCTCTCCGTTCGGTGGCTTGCTTCGGTCATATTCATCCTGTGGCGCGTGGGATGGATCGCCACGGCGATGTATGTCCCGTGTCTCGCCATCAGCGGGGCGGCGGGGGGTGTGCTTCCTCTCAGGCCAACCATCGTCGTGCTTGGCAGCGTCGTCATCCTTTACACGGCGCTGGGTGGGATGCGGGCGGTCATCTGGACCGACATCATTCAGTTTTGCATTATGTTCGGCGGCCTGGCGGCGACGGTGGCGGTGGTGCTCGGGCACATTCCGGGAGGGCTGAGCGAGGTCTTGCAGACCGCCGGCGATGCGGGCAAGACGCACCTGATCACGGGCATCCGGGCGCCGGAGGCGGCGGGCCTCCTGGAGCGCATCAGGCTTTTTTTCACCACCGACATGACCACCACGGGCTTCTTCGTGGCGGTGATGGTGGGCAGGATGGCGGTGTATACCGCGGATCAGGTGATGGTGCAGCGTTTTCAGACCGCCCGATCGCTGAAGGATTCTCGGCAGGCGTTTGTCATCAACGCGGTGGGAGACGCCGTCTGGACGCTGGGCCTGGCATTTGTAGGCCTCACCCTTTTCGCCTATGTCGCGAGGGATTCGGCATTTGCAGGCCTTCCTGCAGACCACATTTTCCCGGCCTTCCTCTCCAGCAAGTTCCCGACAGGCGCCGTGGGGCTGGTGATCGCCGCCATCTTCGCCGCCTCCCTCAGTTCCATCGCCTCGGCCATCAATTCGTGCTCGTCGGTTGTCATGATGGACTTCTACCGGCGCCTCCGCAGAGACGGCGCCGGCGCGGGGTCGGCAAACTCTCCGGACGAGGAGCGGCGACAGGTGCGAATCTCGCGGTGGACCACCCTGATCGTGGGCGCATGCGCCATCACGCTGTCCGCCAACGTCGGGACGATCGGCGACCTGATCGAGATCGCGAACAAGGTCATTCAGCTGTTCACCGGGCCCCTCTTCGCCATTTACGTGCTGGGCCTGTTCGTTTCGTTCGCGGGGAGTCGAGGCGCGCTTGTCGGCGGGGCGACAGGGGCCGCGGTCAGCCTCTATGTGGCGTTCTGGAGCGGTCTCGCGTTCGTGTGGCCCGCCTCCCTGGGCTTCCTGGCTGCGCTGGTCAGCGGAGTGGCAGTGAGTGTCATCGGAGGTCGACCGTCCGAGGAGCAATCCAGGTTCACGTTCCGAGGCGTGATGAACGACAGATCCAGGCTCGTGGCTTCAGCCGCAGCACCTGCCTTGCTATCGGGGCAGACGGACTCCGCTGGGCTGCAGGCGACAGTCAGGGCGCTGGAGGATGCGGGTGAAAAAAGTCGTCAACTTGACCGAAAATAGGTCTTGACATGTTGATTATCAAGTGGTAGCGTAGAAGTAACGCAGGGCTTCACTGCTGGTGGTGCTGGTGGAGGGGATGAGAAGAGAAGGGTGAAGGTGGCGGAGAGTCTGATAATCAACTGCCCATCTATTGCCCATGGCGATCCCGCAAACTCGCCGGCTTGTCGAGGCGCTGGCGAGAGAGGCAATGGCAACATCGCCAGGCAGTCTTCAACGGAGATGATCCGAAGGAGGGATGCTGATATGTTCATACCTCGCGAACGCCGGGCTTGCCTCGGCGGAGGAGGGTTCACCCTCATCGAGCTGCTGGTCGTTATCGCCATCATCGCAATCCTGGCGGCGATCCTGTTCCCGGTCTTCTCGGCTGCGCGCGAGAGGGCCAGACAGTCCAAGTGCACTGCCCACATCCGGCAGATAGGCACCGGCATGCTGATGTATGCCGACGACAACAACGGGCGCTTCCCTCCTAACCTCCCGCCCGTGCTTCAAAACGGCACGTTCGTCTACCGCAACTGGGACTACCAGCTGCTGGGCTATGTGCGCAGCCGCGAGATGTTCCGCTGTCCCAGCTACCACCGGGACACGCGGGAAAGGCGGACTCGCCGCAACTTGAGCACCTACGGTGCCAACTACAACCTGCTGAGCCAGAAGGCCTCCATCGTCGAACAGCCGGCCAGGACGGTGCTTCTGTACGAGGCGGATGACGACGGGTCGTCCCGGGAGATCGGGCAGGCGCAGTATATCGGCTACTTCCACTGGGGAATGTTCGACTACCGCCATCGTGACGGCGACAACTTCTGCCTGGCGGACGGCCACATCCAGTGGATGCCGACCATCGAACTCTTCAATAGACAGACGACCGGGGTGTACGAGTGGAAGGGGATCACTTACGACCCCTCCGCCACGCGCCCGTAAGGCCGCCCGCCCCGCGAAGGGGTGTCGGTTCGGCGGGCGCGCCTGTGGAATCAACAAGGAATCTGTGGTGACAGATCTCCTGCTGAGAGAAAGGACAACAAGGAGAAGACAGATGAGGACCGTTATTCTCGCTCTGCTGTGCGCAGGCGCCGCGTTCCTGTTGACAGCCTCGCCGGCGAGCGCCGAGTTCGCGGTTACCAGTCCGGCCAGCAATCACCTTCTGGTCTACAGCAACCTGGGCCCGACGGTGGACGCTCACTTCGGACTGGCCCTTCCGCTCGGGGTTGCGTTCAGTCCGGGCAAGGACCTCTGGTTCGCGGAATTCAACAACAACCGGGTGGTTCGCCTGGCCCACAACCCCGTGACAAATAAGTGGGTGGAGGCGGAAAGTGTTTCGGTGCCGGGTCCGATCACCCTGATCACGGACGACGCGGGAACTCTGTACGTCGCCTGCGTCGACCAGAAGATCTGGAAATACCGGGGCGGCACGCTGACGCACTGGGCCACCACCGCCCACATCGACCCCAAGTGCATGGCCTGGGGACCTTACAATCGTCTGTGGGTCACCTGCAATGATGGATGGGCGATCGACATCTTCGATACGTCGGGCGGATCGCCTGTTCTGACGCGTTCCCTCTGGAACGTTGCAGGCATCACCAGCGGACCGGACTACAATCTTGACGGCGTGCCGGATATGTATGTCAACGACCGCCGCAACTACGTCCACGTGCTGAGCGGCAAGGATGCTGACTGGCTGGGTCTCCTCATCGACGCCGCTCCCGAGCTGGGGCAGGCCATAGGGATGACATTCGGCGCGGACGCCAACGCCGATGGCACCCGCGACCTGTATATCTGCGACTGGAACAACGCCGTCACGCGGATCTACTCCGGAAAGCCCCCTTACAACCAGATCCGACTGCTGAACAACGACAGCGCTTACTTCATAGCAGCCTATCCGCCTCTGCCGTCGAAGCTGGTGAGCGACGGCTACGTGGTGGGCGCGATGACGCTGGCGAATATGTGGATCGCCTACAACATGGGGGTCAACACCATCGGATGGGGCGGAATCGAGCTTCCATACGGAGTTGCCATGCAGCAGGACGGCAGCTTCTGGATGTCCAGCATCACCGGCGGATTCGTGCGGAAATACGTCCGCACGGACGTGAACGTCTGGTCCGAAGCGGAGTCCTTCAACGTGCAGGTTCCCACCGGAGTGGCCATCGGGCCGGACGGGGCGGTCTACGTGGCATCCGACTCCACGCGGATGATCTACCGCTGGGACGGCTCGACCCTTACCGAGTGGGCGGGGCCCACTGCTGAGGCCCCGCGCGGAATCGCCTTTGGCCCCGGCGGGAGGCTGTGGGTGTGCTGCCTGGACGCTTCGGCGCTTCAGGTATGGGACTCGAGCGGACTTGTTGTCTCTCGCGAGTTTGGCACGCCGATAGGCGTTGCGCCGGGACCTGACCAGACCGGTGACGGCGTTGCGGACATGTATGTCGTCAACAGCGCCCAGCAGGTGCACGTGGTGGATTCGACGCTAATGCATCACTGGGACCGCTGGGTCTATGATCCCGACCGCCTGGCCAATCCCTGGGGAGTGGCCACCGGTCTGGACCAGGACTTCGACGGTGTGCCCGACATCTACGTGGGACAGAATCAGGGCCTGGTCGGCGTCCACGTATACAGCGGGCGAACGGGAGCCTACATCCGCTACCTGAACAACGACCCGGTGGGCCAGATCGCAGCCTACCCGCTGATTTACAACGGCCTCATCCCCGCCGAGGGCACTGAGACGGTGGTCTACAAGAGCAACTTTGAAGGGCTCACCTATCTGGCGCCGGGGGTGACGCCCGCTCCCGAATGGCCGACCGGCTGGGGCATCTTCGATACAGATCCCAAGTTCCTGAGCGAGGGCCGCATGCTCGGGAGTTTCGACCAGACAAACGCCCTCGGGCTTCGGAACCTGCCCCCGCACTCCAGCGTCACTATCACGTTCGATCTGATCCTTGGAGGTCTTGGCGGGACGCTGTGGCAGGGAAATGCCGGGGACGAGCCTGATCGCTTCGGCGTTTCCATAGACGGCGTCGGCCAGGTCCTGTGGGAGTCGTTCTCCCAGGATCCGAGTCTCCGCCAGTCCTATCCAGGGGCCGGGACGGATTACCCCGGCCACACGGGGATGTCGCGGACGGTGGACGTCTCCGGCCACCGCTTCTCGGAGTGGCGCAACCTGAGCTTCACGGTGCCCCACAACTCTCCTGACCTGACCGTCTGGTTCCAGTACGGGGCTTCAACCTCGGCGAAGCGCTACTTCCTGGACAACGTTCGGGTCTCGGTCAGGCCAGATATGGTGCTGCCGCCGTTCGAGGGCAGCATCGGAGCGGCCAAGACAAAGGAGATAGGGCGGTCCGTCATTCTGGACGGCAAGTCGGTGACGGCGTTCTTCTTCGAGCCGGATTTGTCGCAAACCCTGTATGTCGAAGAGCTGGACCGCAGCTCCGGCATAAAGGTCTATCCGTCGGAGTTCATCTTCGTGATGACCGGAGACCGCGTCAGAGTGACGGGCAAGCTGCAGACCGACTCGAACGGCGAGCTGAGCATCGGGGATGCGGTGGTGGAGGTGATCTCCAGCGGCAATCCGCCGCTTGAGCCGCTGGGCGTGAACAACCGGGGCCTGACTGCCGGGCATGGACTGGACACCACCGGACTGCTGGTGCGCACCTGGGGTCGCGTCACGGCCATCGACGGAGATTATTTCTTCGTGGATGATGGCTCCGGCTACTCCGAGGGGGCCGGGCCCGCAGGACTGCGCGTTCGCGGCACGTCCCCGGTTGCTGTGGGTGGTTACGTCCACGTCACGGGAGTTCGGGCGAAACAACTGGTGGGCGGCAACTCTGTTCCCATCATCCGGATGAGAAGCAACTCGGACGCTGCGGGCGTCGAGTAGCAGGACTTCTTCCGCACCCTCGACACAGGAGGGACGGGCCGGTCTCTGCCGCCGGGGACCGGCCCTTCTCTTGATCGGCAGCGGACAGCGATGAGGGGGAATCGGCGACGTTTCAAAGGACTGCGGGAAGGTTTATCAAAGGATGATCCAGACCGTGACGGCGCTTGCTTTCGTGTTGGCATGTCTTGTGATGGCGGAAGCAACTCCGGGTGAAAGCGGCGAGATGTTGCTCGATATCGGCGGCCCGTATGATGCCCTGTTCCTCAGAGGGGGCTGGGGGCCCGCGGAAGGTCCTTACTCGGAGTTTGGCGAGATCTGGCGCTCTCGATGCAGGTGGGCGAATCAGGGCGCGACGGTCCGCATACCTGTTGTCCCGGGAGTCACCAACGTTCTCACTCTCAGAGCCGGACTGAGCGGGGGACCGGAGCAAAGGTTGCGGCTCTTTGTGAATGACCGTGCGGTCGGCGAGTTTCCGGTGAGCCCGGAACCGGAACTGGAATACCGGGCATCTGTGGACGCCGGGCTGCTGGAAGGCAAACGCTGGGCCACGCTCCGCATCGAAACGCAGAAGTCGTCGGTGCCTCGCTCCGAAGGTGACAGAGATTTCCGTGTCGCGGTTGACTGGATCAAGGTCTCTGCGGAGGGTCCCGCCCGCGACTTCATCAAGGAGGAGCTGGATCGCCGCGGGGTTCTGGAGGGAACGCCTGTCGGGAGCCCGCCGTCGCACTGGAAATTCTTCTGTGACGCCAACGCCTTCGGGGACAGACAGGCTCTGGTCCCGTATTACGCGGTGTTTTACGATGACTCCGCCTGGGACGTCGTGGCTTCAGACCATCGTCCACCTCTCCTGCGGGGGCAGGCGGCCTGGTACAGGGCCTGGATGCTCGTTTCGGACGGCGGCGAACAGGTCCGGTCAGCTCTGCGCCTGCCGGGCCGCGGGCTCGGAGATGAAATGGACTGCCGCGTCTGGGTCAACGGTCGCCCCGTGGAAGGAGAGGATCTTGGTCGCGCTGCTGCGGCCGCTCTTGTCCCAGGAGCGAACCTGATCGCCGTCCGGCTGCTGCAAGGTCCGTTTGACCGCGTCACCGGCGATGATCTTGCGGAGCCCCCTGCATTCTCGGGCAGATACTCTGACGGAAGGGTCTTTGTCAGCCTCTCCAGCCTGATTCCGCGATCCGCAGCGGCCGACCTGAGATGCAGGCTCTTCAGTCCCTCGCATCGAGATTTGGGCGAGATGAGAGTTGGCGAGGAGCGGGAGCTGACAGAGTTTGGCCGCCATTCTCTGGTGGTGGAGGATGCTGCCGGCCGAAGACAGGTCTTCCCGCTTTACCATCTGGGCATTCATTTCTTTCACTGGGGATGGTACAGCGCCTGGGACGGCACGCGCTGGAGCGGCTTCACTCCGACCTCCAACGACTATGTTGACCAGCTTTTCGCCCGTAAGGACGAATGGCAGAAGCCGCACCATTCCATCTCGTGGGGGGGAGCGATCTTCGCGCCGGGCACGGGTTTCCACGCCACTCAGGGAGGCGACTATCCCGAGAAGTTCAGGAGAGCATTTGCCGGAGGCAGTCTCAGTCTGGTAGGAATGCCTTTCGCTCCGCGCAACATCTGCGCGGATTTCGGAGAAAGTCTGATCCGTGGCATCCGCCGCAGTCTGGACATCTACGAGTCGGTGCTGCGGACGCGTCCGAGCAGTTTCGCCAGCCACGATTCCACTCTGACTCCCCTTCTGCCGCAGATCCTCCGTCTCACGGGCTACGATGCGCTCTGTATGGCCGAAAACTGGTGGGGGGAGCGCTCCGATCTGAATAGCCGGGACTGCTATTGGGAGAGCTTCGACGGCGCGCGCATCCGGGTGTTCGACAGCCCCTACCACGGAATGTCCGTGAGCGGCGCCGTCGAGCTGGCCATCCGGCAGGGCAAGCCGGCAGTCTTCTGTTCCGAAGAGTTCGCGTGCCTGGATTCAACCCTGTTTCTGAATGAGGAGGAGTGGCACTCTCTGGCGCGCCGAGGGATCCTGCTGAAGCCCGTCAGTCTGGAGGAGTATCGTCGGATCACTGACGACTTCGCCGGGCAGGTGATTCACCGGGGTGATGACGGGCTCTGCTACAAGGGCTGGACCGGCGGAAGCGAAGGCGAGACGGAGTTCGAAAAGGCGGCGCGCAGCCTGGAGACGCATCTTGTAGCGCTGGAGAACTTGCAGGCGCTTGCGGCTCTTTTCCTCATCCAGGGCGACCGTAGCCAGCTGGATGCGCTGTGGGATTTTTCGCTGCGCTTGCACGAATGCCATATGCACTTCGGCAACGGCGTGGGTCGCGAGGGCCTGGCCGAGTTTGCCCGAAGGATCGAAAGCGTCCAGACGGAGATGGAGGAACTCGCGCGCAGGATAGTCGGCTGGAAGACACCGGTAGAGGGCGTGACGGTGTTCAACCCTCTCGGGTTTCGGCGAAGGGCTCTGATTCGTCTGAAAGCCCCGGAAGGAACCCGTTCGCTGGTCCCGGCATTGGGCGAGGGCAGGCCAATCCCCGTCCAGCCCGACCCGGAGAACCAGGGTAATCTGCTGGCGTCCGTTCCCGACCTACCGTCCATCGGTTGCCGTGGATACACCTTCTCGGCGAAGGACGCAGGAGAGCCGGAGGTTGGTTTGGATCTCCGGGATGGGAGTCTGTTGCTGGATAATGGCCTGATCAGGGTCCACATCGGGGCAGATGCCGGGGTGAAGCTGCTCGAGGACGTGCGCACCGGGCAGCCTTTGCTGCGAGACGCGCACGTGCTCTACTTCTCCCGCCCGCACGACTCCGCTCCGGATGAACCGCTCAGCAGCGTGATGCTCCCGCTGAACCTCGACCACTACGTTCGCCCGGCCGTCGTCGGTGGCGCGAAGCGGGTGTGTCAGGGCCCGGTAATGGCGGCTGCAGATCTGGATCTCGCAGTCCCGGGCTATCCCAACGCGCGCATCGTCCTGCGCGTCTCGCTGGTTCGTGGAGAGCGGATGGTGCGCTTTCGACTTATGATGCAGTTCAGCAATCCCACCACCATCTGCCCGGTGGACGCCGACGACCCTCACGAAGGGACCTATCTGCCCGGCATCTTTTGCGCGTTTCCGATGGACGCCCGGGATCGTCCCGTGGCGGACATGGCCTATTGCCTCACGGAAAATGTTTTGTCGTCCACCAACCACGATACGTTTCTGTCCGCGCCGTTTCGAAACGGTACATTCAATGCCCTCACCCTGGCGGGCCCATCGAAAGGCAGCTACTCGGTGTTGACACGGGGGTTGAACGATTTCTTCATCGTCCGCCGTCCCGACGGGATGCTTGCTCTGTCGTTCGGAACGGGCACCGCGGGCTTTCCGTATCACGGCGAGTATGTTCATGAGTATGCGCTTCTTGCCGAAAGTCCGGGCAGCGTTGCGTATCGCGCGGCGCACGGTTTTCAGGTGGATGCGTTTGCTGTGCCCGAAGCCATACCTGGGGTGCTGAGCCTTCTAGAGGTGGAGTCTCCGAACTGTCTGGTGGAAGGCGTCGAACTGGCGGACGAGGGATTGCTGGCCCGGGTGGTGAATCTGAGCAGCAAGCCTGTCAACTCTCCAGTCACCGGGAGCCTGAAGCCTGAGAACGCCCGCGTCAGACCTGATGGAAAGGTGCAGGATGGCCTTCTGCGCCTTCCTGCTCGGAGCGTCAGGGAACTGGTGTTCCCGTCACCCCGCGGATGAGTCTGCATTTCCGGAGGCAGCCCGGAGCCTCTTGACGAGGCTTCCCGTCGCGGGCCAGAGGTCAGGTTGGCAGGTCCCGCTTCCGCTTAGCGACCTTTCCTGTGTCGGCATTCTCCTGAGCTGGACATTTCACACAACTGTGCCGTTTTTTCATCGTTTGGACCTTGTTTCGGATCAGTTGCATATGGTAGCATCGTTCCGCAGGTTTGCCAGACGAGGGTTCGAGGGTGGAGAGGGCAACACCTTGCGCCGCCACACCCACCGCTGGATCTTCCTCTCGCTTTCCTGTAAACAATCGCCTCCATGCGCGGGCCGCCGTGCCGCGCGCGTGCAGCAAAAGGGAGAAAAAGACAATGAAGGCTATTCTCGCGGTCGTGCTGCTCGGTGTGCTGGTTAGCGCAGCGAATGCGCAGTATCCCGGTGTGCTGTTTCTCAGAGATGCGGACCTGACACGAACCATTGACTACCTGCAGGTAACCTTTTATCGACCTAACTCACTGACCACAGTCCCCGCTCCTCCGTTTTCTGTTTCGCTTGAATCTTCTCCATCCATTGCGTGGGAAGTCTTCGGAGGTTGGGACACGGCGGGCCGGTTTGTGGGATGGGCGACTGGCGCCGCTTCTACTGTGCGAAGCGTGACTTTCTTTCCCAATAACGTCCAGCCCGATATCCAGGCACGGGTGCAGGGATATTACGGACAGACCCTTGTGTGGGACTATTATGCCACCCGCAACAACTGGTGGACGTCTCAGTTGGACATCCCGGTCTGGTGGGATGCGCAGCACGGTTGGATGGAATACCACTGGGACGATGCCCAAAATCGGATGGTGGAAATCCCGGTCGAGGATACGCGTATTCTTGAGTTCCTCAACACCCCTATCGCCCGGGTGGTGGCTCCGCCCGTGCCGGAGCCAGCGCTTATTCAGATGGCTGTCCTGACGGGACTGGGTGCGCTGGGCCTGCTGCGCCTTCGCCGGAATGCCTAGGTCAGGCTGCTTCTGCTGCAATCCCTGTAAAGACTGTGGGACCCGGGCCGTCCGGTCTGGGTCCCTTTCATTTCTCCTCGCGGCGGTCTAGATGATCTCCAGATAATCCTTATCCGGCAGGGCAGGGAAAGGAGCAGTGGGCAGCGTCTGATACCAGAACGCCACCGACGCGATGTCGTCTTGAAGCGGGAGATAACGCCCTCCGCTTCGCCACCCGAGGGCCTGGATGGTGACCCGCAGATCCCGCTCGAAGCGAACCGGGTCCATAATGTGCCACCGATACATCCCGAACCGCTGCTGGCTCTGATACGTCCCGTCCGGCCGAATGACCTGACACAGGCCGGAATAGGGTGTGGTGAACTCTCGATACTGCCCTCCGACGTCGAAGTTGTAGCTGCCGCAGAAGTAGTCCTCCGTGCCCGTTCCGCAGATGGTGGGGAACTCTTCGTCGCCGTCCAGATAGAACTTGATCTCGCCCTCGCCCCACCAACCCGTGTTGTTCACCTGCCAGGCCATATAAGTGCCCACGTAATGGCCCTGTCCGCGCACTCCGTCCAGAATCGTATACACTTCACCGTAGGGCAGGGGGTTCGTGCGCCGGAACTGGGCGTGGAAATAGGCGCAATCCTCCGGCACATCCGTCAGGGTGTAGTTGATCTGGTAGTACAGGACCATCGCGTCCGTGGCGATGTTGGTCATCGTGATGCGGCAGCGCCGGCGGAACGGCATCTCCCAGTAGCAGTTGAAGGCGCTTCCCGGATTCACGCAGACCGCAAGCGACGACACCTGAGCGTACTTCTGCCACCCGCACGCAAAGAAGTCTCCCACCGGGCATTCCACCGACGGCTGCTCCTGGTCGTCCCAGTAGATGCGCAGGATGGAGAAGCGCCAGTGTCCGGTGGGCGTCATCCAGATCTGTTGGATGGCCCCCGGCCCCTCGATATCCGCCAGGACGCGCGTCTCCCCGGGCTCGATGCGGATGCTGGGAGAGATCTTCCAGCCCTGTCCCAGCTCGCGGGCGCAGGAGGCGCCGGTCCCCTCGGTCGCCATTCCTCCCTTGCCCTTTTCGCCCGTGAAGTTCTCCGGGCTGATGGAGCGTGTCCTAGCGTGGGAAAGCCGGGACAGGTTGCCCAGATTCATTCCCAGTCCGTTGAAAGGTGTCATACCAGAATCCTCCAGAGATGGCTGCGGCGGGCGGTCCCGAGGCCGCCCGCCTCTCGGGCGAGATTGTGCAACAGACCGGGCAGGCTGGCAAGCGATGCTGGTCTGGACGAAAGACGAAAGACGAAAGACAGATTTCACCTGACGGTAAGGAGGAGGAAATAGTTCGCTGGCTAAAATACGGTTTGAGAAACCGGTTTCGCAAAATCCGTTGACAGGGGAGGGTGGGAAGCCTATAATGATTACTGGGAGTCTCCAGGAGAGTTCGTGCGGGCCTCCTGAGGAAGGTGAGCCGGGAAAGTGCCGGCCGACTTGCTTACTTTATCGATCCCCCAGCGGATGGGGGCGGGTCTGCGCGGAGTCCCGGGGCTAGCAGCTCCGGCGGCGCGGTCCGGGGATATGCCTTATGAGGGGACGGTTTCCGTCCCGCCGGCGTTCCCGCCGACAGGGGAAGGTTGTCTCAAATGAAAAAAGTTCAGAATCTGCGTGGCTTCACCCTGATCGAGCTTCTGGTCGTTATCGCCATCATCGCGATCCTTGCGGCGATCCTCTTCCCGGTGTTCGCCGCCGCGCGTGAGAACGCCCGGAAAGCCTCCTGCATCAGCAATATGAAGCAGCTGGCTACGGCCATGCGAATGTACAGCGATGATAACGGCGACCGGTTCGCTCCTGGAACCACAGGCGCGTGGGAAGACAAGAACCTGTGGTGGTTCAAGGTGGATCCCTACATCAAGCAGATGCAGGGAACATCCCTGACGGGCGTATATGTCTGCCCTTCCAGCCCGAAGCTGCGGGGCGGCAACGAGAATGTGCGCCGCTGCTACGGTTACAATGCCTATTATCTTGGCTCGGCTCCGGGGCAGCCGCAGGTGACGGCGAAAACAGCTGAGGCGGAGTCGCCCTCCACCACCATTCTGTTCCTGGAGTCGTGGCGTTTCGACAGTGCTGCGTTCACCGCGAGTACCCCGCGGGGAATCGGTTCTGCGTTCTGTTATCCGCCTGTGAAGGCGGCCAGCATCTGCCGGCCGGACTATGTGTGGCCGCCGGGCTGGCACCGCGGTCTCTCGAACGTGGCCATGGTGGACGGGCACGTCAGGTCGGTGAAAGTCTCGCCGCCGCGTGAGACGCCTACCTCGCCGACTCCGGCAGCCGAGTTCACGGGCATTATGGAGAAGGGCGGTAGCGGCACTCCTTACGACCCGGATCCGTGGTTCCGACTGGACGGCCGCAAGCCGTAATGCTGGGGAGGTGAGCATTCACCTCAGAGAAAGAGATGGTGTGACAGGGCTCCGTAGGAAGCGGTGCCCTGTCTTCGCTTGAGGAAGGGGAGTCTGGAAAATGTGCTGTGTGCGGAAACGGCGCGGATTCACGCTGATCGAGCTGCTGGTGGTGATCGCCATCATCGCCATCCTGGCGGCCATTCTGTTCCCGGTGTTCTCAGCGGCGCGCGAAAACGCCCGGAAGACCGGCTGCATCAGCAACCTTAAGCAGCTGGCAACGGCCACCCGGATGTATGTTGACGACAACGGCAACAAGATGATGCCGGGCACGACCAACGCCTGGGAAAACAATCATCTGTGGTGGCTGAAGGTGGATCCCTACATCAAGTCGCTTGTCAAGAGTCCCAACGACGACAAGCTGCAGGGGGTCTATGTCTGTCCGTCGGCGCCCAAGTTGCCTTCCTCGCTGCAAAACTTTGCGCGCTGCTACGGTTACAATGCGTATTATCTCGGCGGGCCGCCTTCGTCCAACACAGTGATGGACCCGCCTGGCGGTCAATCGACCTTTGTCGTGGCGGAAGGGCAGATCGAAAGCCCGGCGACGACCATCCTGTATATGGAGGTCTGGCGCTACGATGCTCAGGCCAAGCAGACCTGGAAGAACGGGCACGGGACGGCGTTCTGCGTGCCGCCTTCGCAGAGTACCGTGTGCAAGCCGGATTACGTGTGGCCGCCGGGGCGTCATCGGGGCCTGACGAACGTGGCTTTCGTGGATGGTCACGTGCAGTCTTTCAAGTGTGCGGAGCCGGAGACATCTGCGGCAGGAGCCTACTACGGGCTGATGGAGCGCGGCGGTTCGGGCACGCCCTACGATCGTGACCCTTGGTTCCGGACCTGGGGCAAGAAGCCGTAAAAGAACAGGTATTTCCTCCTTCTGAACTCCGAAGCCGCCGGACCGGCTTGGTCCGGCGGCCTTTTACGATCTCGACTTTTCCAAGGTGTTGAGCGGGGCGCCTTGGGGAGGTGGTCCATCGTTCGCGCTCTGGGGTCCGGTTTTGTCCCCCTCTTGACGGACAGCCGGGCAAGCCTGTATCCTTTCTCAGCACTTGCAGGAGGTCTGGTCCCCGCCTGTGACCGATTCTGGCTCCCGTCCCCCTTCCAAGGGTATCACGTGGAGGGCCGTCATTCTCGGACTCGTGCTTCTGTGGCCCAACGCGTGGTGGATCTACATGATGGAGATCGTCCGCTACGCCGGGCATCCAACCACCATCTCTCTGTTCTTCAACTCCGTGCTGGCCCTGCTGGGGCTCATCGTGCTGAACGGTCTGCTGAAGCGCTTCCGTCCGCAGTGGGTGTTCTCCCAGGTAGAGCTGCTGACTGTCTACATCATGCTGAACATCGGCAGCGCCCTGGTCAGCCACGATTTCATCCAGGTGCTCATCCCGGTGATGACGCACGTGTTCTGGTTCGCCAACGCCACCAACCGCTGGGAGGAGCTGGTCTGGCCGAACGTTCCCGAATGGCTGTCCGTGCGCAACCGGGAGACCATGGAAGGATTCTACAGCGGCAACGACCGTTTTCTGGCCTGGGACAATCTGCAGCACTGGGTGGTCCCGCTGGCCTGGTGGGGCTCGTTCATCATCGCGATGGTGCTCTCCATGCTTTGTCTGGTGGTGCTGCTGCGCAAGCAGTGGACGGAGCGGGAGCGTCTGGCCTACCCCTTGGTGCAGCTGCCGCTGGATATGACCGCCGAGGGTGCCCCCCTCTTCCGCAACCGTCTGATGTGGCTGGGGTTTGGTCTGGCGGCGGCCATTGACATCTGGAACGGCTTCGCATTCCTGTATCCCCAGATTCCCGGGATCCCCATCAAGACGCTGGACATCACGTCCAACTTCGCCGTGCGGCCGTGGAATGCCATCGGATGGATGCCACTCTGTTTCTATCCCTTCGCGGTGGGACTGGGCATCCTGCTACCGCTGGACCTTTCCTTCTCCTGCTGGTTCTTCTTTATTGTGTGGAAGGCGGAGAGGGTGCTGTCCGCAGTATGGGGGTGGGACAGCGTCCCCGGCTTTCCCTATGTCAACGAGCAGTCTTTCGGGGCCTACATCGGCATTGCGGTGTTCGCTTTCTGGGCCAGCAGACGGCATCTCTGGATGCTTGCGCGCGGGCTGTTCGACTGGAAGCTGGATCTGGAAGACCGCAGCGAGCCTGTGCCTTACCGGGTGGCGATGCTGGCGTTTCTGGGCGGCACGTTGTATATGCTCTTCTTCGCGATGCGCGCCGGGATGAGCTGGTACATCGCCGTACCGTTCCTGCTGATATACTGGCTGCTGGCGCTTGCAATCACCCGGATGCGCGCGGAGCTGGGTCCCCCTGCTCACGACCTGCACGACGCAGGACCGGACCGCATCATCACCACCCTGGTCAACCCTCAGAACCTGGATGCGAAAAACCTCACCGCTCTTAGCCAGTTCTTCTGGTTCAACCGGGCTTACCGGGCTCACCCCATGCCGTTCCAGCTGGAGTCGTTCAAGATCGGCGAGCGCGTCAGGATGGACTATGGCAGGCTGGGCCTGGCGATGGTGCTGGCCACTCTG
>CALCJH010000231.1 GCA_937967775.1 uncultured bacterium
GGATGGACGGGATCTGCGGGAGGAAGAACCGTTTATGCGGGCGCTAGGATGGGACGACATCCTGGAGTGCACCGGGCCGCTCTCCACGCAGACCACCACCTCCATTTTGACTGACTGGATGAAGGAGCAGGGGGTCTACGACCTGTTCCTGCAGGATTACCGGAGGCGTGCGGAGGTGGGTATGCACCGGGCTCTCTGGCCGTCACCGCTGCCGGAAGGACGGCACCCGGATGACTTCATCGCGCAGCTGGCGATGGACTACCTTGACCGCTCCGACCCCGGGCGCCCGCTCTATCTCTTTGTGGGACTGGGCGGCCCCCACAGCCCGTGGGATCCGCCTGAGCGCTTCGACACCTACGACCCGGCCGCCATGCCACCTCCGTTGCCGCGCGACCCTGCGCCGGAGTGGCTCTGCGGAGCGGCGCTGGAGCACCACCGGGAGATGATGAGTCACAACCTCGGGATCTCCACGGAGCAGTGGCTGCGGGTACGCAGCCTCTACAGCGCGCGCGTGGAGCATGTGGACTCACTGATGGGCCGGGTGCTGGAAGCCTGGACAGCGCGCCGGGGAACGGAGACCTGGATCATCTTCTGGAGCGACCATGGTGAGATGGCCGGAGACAAAGGGCGCTGCTCCAAGAGCGTGTTCTACGAGGCAAGCGCGCGGGTACCCGCCATCATCCGGCCGCCCGGAGGCTCCGCGCCCGCCGTCCTCTCCGGGCTGACCTCTTTGCTGGACCTGACCGCCACCATCCTGGACGCCGCCGGTTGCGGCTGCGACATCCCGAACATGTTCGGGCATTCGCTGGCCGCAGATGGGCAAGGATGGGAAGGCAGACGGACCGTCTTCAGCGAAGTTGGCGAGAGGACCATGGCCTTTGACGGCCGCTTCAAACTGGTCTGGGACAGCCACGGGCGGACGCTTAAGCTGTTCGACCTGCAGGAAGACCCGGCTGAATCCCTGAACCTTGCCGACCACCCGGATCATATCCGGACAGCGGCTCGGCTGCGGGAGGAGCTGCTGGAGTTCCTGCTGGCAACCGCGCACCGCCAGTGGCGGGAGATCAACGGTTAAGCCTCCCGGTGAGACGCAACGTCCTCCGGGACGCCGGAACACATCGTTTGAGGAAAGGACACAAGTGACGAGATGAGCATTCTGCCCGCGGGGCCGCTTGGCGGCCTGATGTTCGCGAAGGACTTCATCCCGGCGCGGGAGAGCAGCTGGGACAGGACGGGCCGCAACGGGGATGCCTGGCGCATCGAGCCCGGCGAAACGAAAGTGCTGGCCGACCTGAAGGGTCCGGGGGTGATCAGCCACATCTGGTTCACCATCAACTCCCCGGACAACATGTATCTTCGCAAGCTTCTGCTGCGGATGTTCTGGGACGGGGAGGAGCATCCGTCCGTGGAAACGCCGGTGGGTGACTTTTTCGGCCTGGGGCATGCCCGCACCTACAGCTACCAGTGCGCGCCGTTCAATACCAGCTGCCACCAGCGGGGGCAGATCGGAGGCGGGTGCGCCATGAACTGCTGGTTCCAGATGCCATTCCGCAAGAGCGCCCGCATCGAGATCGTCAACGAGCAGACGGAGCCGGTGCGCTCGTTCTACTTCTACATTGACTACCAGAAGCACGCGTCGCTGCCGGACGACATCGTTTACTTCCACGCCCAGTGGCGGCGAGAGAACCCTTGCGACGGATGGACGGGAGAGGGCAGCTTCTGGGGCTCGGCAAGCCATCGTCAGCGGGAGCAGGGCCCGGACGGCGTGAACCTGAGCGACGAAGGCAACTACCTGATCCTGGAAGCCGAAGGCCGCGGCCACTACGTGGGCGTGAACTTCTCAATTGACCATCAGGCGCGGGGGTGGTGGGGAGAAGGCGACGACATGATCTTCGTGGACCGCGACGGCGAGCGCACCTGGCCGCCCGATATGCACGGAACCGGCAGCGAGGACTATCTGGCTCAGGCCTGGGGGATGCAGAAGAACGCCTATCTCTACAACGGCATGAGCTGGTGCGAGCTGGAGGATCAGTTCAACGACTGGGGAAAGGTGTGCGTCTACCGTTATCACATCCTGGATCCCATCCCGTTCCAGAAGAATATCCGCGTGTCCATTGAGCACGGGCACGCAAACGACCGCAGCGACGATTGGTGCAGCGTGGCTTACTGGTATCAGACCGAGCCGCACCGGCCGTTCCCGCCGATGCTGCCGGCGGAGCTCAGACTGCCGAACTGGTGACAAAAGCCGGGGGCCGCTCGCAGGAGCGGCCCCTCCCGACACAAGGAGACCCGGGACTCGATGACCGCCGAAGAACAGGACAGACACAGACGCCTGGAATGGTTCCGCGCCGCGCGCTTCGGGATGTTCGTGCACTGGGGGCTGTATTCCCAGATCGGCCGGCACGAATGGGCGATGAACCGGGAGCGCATCCCGCTGGAGGAATACGAGAAGCTGGCGGATACCTTCCGGCCGTTGCGCTGCCCCGCCAGAATGTGGGCGGAGCTGGCCGTCGAGACCGGCATGCGCTACATCGTGATGACCACCAAGCATCACGAAGGATACTGCCTGTGGGACACGAAGCTGACGGACTACAACTCCATGAAGCGTGGCCCCGGGCGGGATCTGGTGGCGGAGTTCGTGGAAGCCGCACGCCAGGCAGGGCTCCGAGTGGGCCTGTACTATAGCCTGAACGACTGGCACCACCCGGACGGGCGCGAATGCCTCTATGACGAAGGCGCGCGGAAGCGCTTTGTGGAGTACACACACGGACTGGTCCGGGAGCTGTGCTCCAACTATGGCAAGATTGACATCCTCTGGTACGACTGCCCCTATCCTCTGGGTGCGGAAGGGTGGGAATCGGAGCGCTTGAACGCTATGGTGCGCTCCCTGCAGCCGGATATCCTCATCAACAACCGCTCGCGCATTCCGGAGGATTTCGAGACGCCGGAGCAGCACATCACCCCCGCGAAGGGCGGACGCGCGTGGGAGTCGTGCATGACGCTGAACGACAGCTGGGGCTACACGCCAATAGACCGCAACTACAAGAACGCCTGGCACGTGGTGCGTATGCTCCGGCAGGTGGCGTCGCACGGAGGCAACCTGTTGCTGAACATCGGACCTGCGCCGGACGGAAGCATTCCGCCGGTCTACCGCGAGGTTTTTGGGCAGGTGGGCCGCTGGCTGCAGAAGAACGGGGCGGCCATCTATGACGCAAGCGATCCTATGGTGCAGGACTGGCAGGCCACCGGAGATTTCACCCGCAAGGGCAACACGGCCTACTTCCACTGCAACCGTTGGCCGGGCAGCACGCTGGTCATTGGGGGACTGGAAACGAGGGTGATCTCGGTCCGGTATCTGGGAGGGCCGGCGGTGGAATTCGAACAGACCGCCGAACGGCTCATCCTGAAGGGGCTCCCGATGGAGGCGCCGGACCATCTGGCCACCGTCTTCGAGATCCAGTGCGACGGCGAGCCACGTCAGCGGCTCTCGCCGCTGATGAGGGCTCCGGACGAAGATCTGGAATCCTGGTACAAACACTGAGCTACGACGGGGAGGGACGGAAGGAGGGCAAGTCATGAGGGTAGCGGCGATCATCCTCGTATCCCTGACGGTGGGAGGGACGCTCTGCGCAGCGGCACAGGCTCAGCCGGAGGCGCTGCAGGTGCTGGCGGCGCAGTACCGGGCGGACATTCCCCATCCCGAGTCGGACGCGCTATGGGCATCTATGTCCAGCGGAGCCATAGACCCTGTCCTGCACCCTGAGCGGATCTTTGCGCGCCCCGCGCTGGGCGGAAACATCCATGTCTACCTTCGCAACGCGTCACGGTCTCCCGTTGAAGTGGAGGACGTGCTGCTGGGAGGGATATCCCTGAAGCAAGCCATCGCCTACTCGGATCAGCGCAAGTTCAAGCGGCACGTGTATGCCGCCAGCATCTACTTCTCGGACCTGCCGGAGGAACAGAGGGACCAGCTGGTGGCGCTGGGCGAACCCATCTGGTGGCGTGTGGAGCCAGCGCGGGCTGAGCCGGGAGATGCCGTGGAGGTAACGGTGCGGCTCCGGGGGGACTTGCCCGCACAGGGAGCCCGCCTGACCCTGAAACTGAAGCCTGGAGGCACTCAGGAAGTGAACGTCCCGGGCGCGGACGTCCGGGACCGTATCACCGACATCGCATTCTCGGAAGATCTCTCTACGGAGTGGCTCTTCGTGCGCTCGGCGGCTGTAGGCAGGAGCCCTTCCCGCATCCTGATGGACG
>CALCJH010000232.1 GCA_937967775.1 uncultured bacterium
GCAAGTTCCGTGCCAAAGCTGACAAGACCGATCAGGAGTGCTTGCCAGGGCAATTATAACATACGCGGACGCCCCGGAAACGCTTTTTTGGGTCCGAAACTTTGCAGTGCGTCCTAGATGAAGCACCTTGAAAGGCTGCAATTCGCGTGCCAATCGGAGGTACGAAGTCTGGGCCGCCCCGAAATCCGGTGAAAATACCTGCCTCCCGGCTTCGGGCAAGCCGAAGAGGGCGGGTTGCGGTTTTGATGCTGGGTGCGAGACAATGACAGATGTATCGTGCTAGGCGGGGAACTAGCGGTGCCCTGTAACCCGAAAACCGCTTTACGCGGGGCGGAATCCCCGTGCTGAGGTCCGCTTTCTGCTGCAAGCGGCCGCGCCGGCCGACGTTGAAGGCCGGGCCCGGTGCAACGTGCTGCCTGTGAACCCCGTCAGGTCCGGGAGGAAGCAGCGGTAAGCAGGTCAGGCGTGTGCCGCCGACGCGCCCCGGCCTGAGCCTGGCCGCGCGGAAGGCTGCCGCGGAGACGGATCGAGGCCGGGTGCACGATACACGGTCTACGGCCCGGCACGCCCGGCAATGCGGCTCCTCCGGCGGGAGGGATGGAGGGAGGCGCGTCCCTGATGCCATACATCGCCCTTTACAGGAAATACCGCTCGCAGACGTTCGAGGACGTGATGGGGCAGGAGCACGTCACGCGAACGCTTCAGAACGCCATCCGGCGCGGCACGATCGGACAGGCATATCTTTTCACCGGATCCCGCGGCACCGGCAAGACCACGGTGGCCCGGCTTCTGGCCAAAGCTGTCAACTGTGCGGAGGGTCCCACTCCGAATCCCTGCAACCGCTGCGCGATGTGCGTGGCCATCACGCAGGGGTCGGCCGTGGACGTGGCCGAGGTGGACGCCGCCAGCAACCGGGGCGTGGCCGAGATGGAGAGCATCTGCGAAAGCGTTCGCTACAGCCCGATGGAGGGACGCTATCGCGTGGTCATTCTGGACGAGGCGCACCAGCTCTCCGATCACGCAAAGGATGCGTTCCTGAAAACGCTGGAGGAGCCTCCTCCCCACGCCATTTTCGTTCTGGCGACCACCGAGCCGTCCAAGATCCCTGTTACCATCCGCAGCCGGTGCCAGCAGTTCGATTTCCACAGGGGAACATCGCGCCAGGTGGAGGAGCGCCTCCGGTGGGTCTGCGAGCAGGAGGGGGTGGAGATCGAGGATGGCGCGGCGGGGCTGATCGCGGCGCACGCTCAGGGAAGCTGGCGCGACGGTCTGAGCCTTCTTGAGCAGGTGATCGCATTCTCCGGTGATCGCGTGACGACGCAGGACGCCCGCAAGGTGCTGGGCGCGCTTCCGGCCGAGCTGACTGGCGGCCTGCTGGACGCCCTGCTGTCAGGGGATGCCGCCGCCGTGCTGGATCAAATGCGTTCCTGCTGGGATGGCGGAGCGGATCCGTCCCGGCTGCTCTCGGCACTGGTGGAGGAGGCGCGGGGCCGGATGGAATCCGCGCTGGCGGCGAAAAATACTTTGGACGGAGTGCTCGCAGGCCGCCTGCTGAAGCTGGTGTATCATCTTTCCGAGGCGGAGGCCGGTCTGCGGCACTGGGAGCGGGCCGATCTGGCCATTGAGGTGGCCCTGTTGTCCGCCCTCCAGAGTCCCCCCCACGCGGTTGCCGCATTGCAGCCAGGTGCGGAGACGGCGGCGGGGGTGCCACCCCGGTCTGAACCAACGGCTGCGGCCGCTCCGGTGTCTCAGCCCGCCCCGGTCACGGGTTTGCCTTCAACCGGCAGGGAACCATCCGCGCCTACCGCGGCTGCTCCTGTGGCCGCGCCTCCGGACGCTCCGCCCGATCTCGCGCTGTTCCGGCAAGCGTGGCCGCAGGTCATCCAGACACTCAGGGCCGACAGGGCGAACACCAGCCTGTGTGCTATACTGAAGGACGGCCGGGTGGGGGCGGTGGAGGATGGCGTCGTCACCATAGAGTACGACGGTGACCGCACATTCCACGTCAGCCGGACCGAAGCTGCCGAGTCACGCATCAAGATCGAGGCTGCTTTCGAGAAGGTCACCGGCGCGTCGGTGCGCATTAGGGCCAGGCTGGCTCAGGCGGCTCAGACCGCGACGCAGAAAATAGCCCCGCAGGAGCCCCAGGGAGCCCTGGAGGCAGCACCGCCGCAGTCCGGGACGACCGGCGGAGTGATACCGCTGGTCGAAGAGGTTATCCGGACCTTCGGCGGCGAGGTGCTGGACGAGAAGGATCCGTTCGCGGGTGACTGACCCCGGCCGGCACAGCGCACGAGATATACGATCAGGATAGCAGGATATGGCGAGAGGATTTGGCAACCTGGGCGGTTTCGGGGACCTGATGAAGCAGGCGCAGAAGATGGCGGAGGACGCCCAGCGCCTTGAGGAGGAGCTTGCCGCGGAGCGCGTGGAGGCCACGTCGGGGGGAGGAATGGTCCGCGCCGTGGTGACGGGCAAGGGAGAACTCCTTGACATCACCATAGATCCCCAGGTGGTGGACCCCGAAGACGTCGAGATGCTCGAAGATCTGGTCGTGACCGCGGTGCGCGAGGCGCTGGAGAAGGTACAGGAGATGCGCGCCGAGCGCGTCAGGGACCTGACCGGCGGGCTGGGCCTTCCGCAGGGCCTGAACATCCCCGGCCTCTGAAGACGTTAGCCTGCATGAGATGCCATCCTATCTGACGCGGCCGCTTTCGAGATTGGTGGGCGAGCTGGAGAAGCTTCCCGGCGTCGGCCCGAAGTCGGCGCAGCGTCTGGCCTTCCACATCCTGCGCATGTCGGATGAGGAAGCCCGTGCTCTGGCGGAGGCCGTGCTGGAGGCGAAGTCCCACGTCCACACGTGCCGCGTCTGCTTCAACTACACGGACCAGGACCTTTGCGAGATCTGCCGCGACCCCAACCGCGATCAGGGATTGCTCTGTGTGGTGGCCGATACCAGGGATCTGGTGGCTTTCGAACGCACCAATGAATATCGCGGGCTATATCACGTCCTGCAGGGAGTCATCTCGCCTATGGACGGGGTCTCCGCGGAGATGCTCCGCGTGCGGGAGCTGCAGCAGCGGATCGCGCACGGGGAGTTCCGTGAAGTCATCATCGCGACGAACCCCACCATCGAGGGAGACGCCACCGCGATGTATCTGGCGGGCATCATCAAGCCGCTGGGGTTGCGCGTGACCCGCATCGCCCACGGGATGCCTGTGGGAGGCGATCTGGACTACGCCGACCAGGCCACACTGATCCAGTCACTGGAATGGCGCAGGGAGATCTGAGCGCGGCCAACGGGACGGCCGTCTGCCGCCTCTACAATGAGGACTGCATTGAGGGAATGCGCCGCCTGCTGGGGGATGGAAGTGTGGATGTGGTGGTCACTTCGCCTCCCTATAACCTCGGTGTGGAATACCGGCGATACGACGATACCATCTCCCGCGAGGAGTATCTCCTCTGGACCGACCGCTGGGCGGCGGAGGTGCGCCGGGTGCTCTCCCACGGGGGCTCTTTCTTCCTGAACGTCGGGGGCAAGCCGCGGGATCCTTGGGTGCCGTTCGACGTGCTCGGAGTGATGCGCCGGCATTTCGTCCTCCAGAACACCATCCACTGGATCAAGTCCATCGCCATCCAGAAAAGGGATGTGGGGGACTATCCGGGCATCACGGGCGATGTCAGCGTAGGGCATTACAAACCCATCAACAGCTCCCGTTTCCTGAACGACTGCCACGAATACATCTTCCACCTGACGCTGAACGGAGATGTCGAGCTCGACCGGCTGGCTGTGGGGGTGCCATATCAGGACGCATCCAACATCGGGCGATGGCGGTCCGCGACGGGAGGAGTGCGCTGCCGTGGAAACACCTGGTTCATCCCCTACCGGACCATCCGCAGCCGGGATTTCCAGAGACCGCACCCGGCCACGTTTCCTGTGCAGCTTCCGGAGATGTGCATGCGGCTGCACGGGGTGGAGCGCATCCGCCTGGCGATGGATCCGTTCCTGGGCATCGGGCACAGCGCGCTAGCGGCGGCACGGTTAGGGGTGCCTTTTGTGGGGTTCGAGATAGATGAGGGATACCTCGCGATAGCCCGTGAGCGCCTCCGGGCCACAAGTGCTGAGCTGGAGCTTCCTCTGATATGACGTTGGACGAACGGCCGGCCAAGTTCGCGGATGAGACCGAAGTGCGGGTGTCGGAGCTGATGCTCCCGCACCACGCCAACGCGCACGGCAATGTGCACGGGGGCGAGATGCTGAAGCTGGTGGACAGTCTCGCTTACGTCTGTGCAGCGCGGTTCTGTGGGGGGCTGTGCGTCACGGCGGCGGTGGACCGGGTGGACTTCCACGAGCCGATCTTCGTGGGAGAGCTGCTGACGCTGGTGGCCAGGGTGGTTTATGCGGGCAGAACCTCCATGGACGTGGAGATCGAAGTCTTTGCAGAGGACATCCCTTCGGGACGCGTGCGCAAGACCAACAGTTGCCACCTCACGCTTGTCCACCTGGAAGACGGGCGGCCGGCCCCGGTTCCCCGGCTCGTCTGCCGCACGCCGGAGGATCGCCTGCGCTATGCACAGGCGCGGCTGAGGCGGGAGGTGGTCAGGCATCAACGGGCGGAGCGGGAGCGGCTTCGCGAGATGCTGGAGGGGATGTCGGACGAGGAGGCCGAGCGCCTGCTGCGTGACGAGGGCTTCGGCGAGCTCCGCACCCAGCTCCTGCACCGCTCAGAGACCTGAGGCTCTTCCACCTGCTCCCTTGCGCAGCGGCCGATCCTCATCGTCGCCGTCGCCCTACTGAATCTCAGGACCCCGGTCCGGAACGAGCTGCTTCTGTGCGCCTCTTGTCCGGCCATCGCGAGCGCTCTCTCCTCGCCCTCACCCTGCTCGTCTCTGATCTCGGGACATGGAAGCGTGTCTGCTGTATGCTTCGGGGGATGCGGGAAGAAATGTAATCAGTCTCCGGCCGACTCGATCGAACGGGCTCCTAGGAGATCGGCGCAAAGCGGTTCCGGAAGCCGGCCACTTCTCCCCCGGAGGGAGAAGGTCGGGATGAGGGGGAGATGCTCCGGCAGGTGAACCAAACGACGGCCCGGATCGTCAGAAAAGTGGAGGCTCTCACGGGGAGAGCCTCCAGAGGGTGG
>CALCJH010000233.1 GCA_937967775.1 uncultured bacterium
GGTGGCCTCGCTGTAGGCTTTGACGAACGGCTCCGGTTGATGCCGCCAGAATCCGCCGGGCGAGATGCAGTTCACGCGGATGTTGTAACGCGCTAGCGATGCGGCCATATCGCGCGTCAGGTTGATGACGCCGCCCTTCGCGGCTGCATAGTCCACCGTACTGCCACCCATGTCCGTCCCGGCGTAGACGCGGCGGTCCCGTCCGATCATCCCGGAGATGGATGCGATATTGATGATGTTTCCGCTTCGCGCCGGGATCATCGCTTTGGCCACGACATGCTTGCTGACCAGGAAGGTGCCGGTCAGGTTCACCTGGATGGTGTTCATCCACTCTTCCAGCGGGCGCTTCTCCAGCGGAGCATTATCCGGGGTGCTGCTGACATTCCCGGCGTTGTTCACCAGGATATCCAGCCTGCCGAACTCCCGGAGCACCTGGTCCACCACGGAAGCGGCCTGATCCTCGCTGGTCACATCCAGTTCCAGCGCCAGGATCCTGCGCCCCGTCGCTTCCGCGATCTTGCCCGCGGACTGCCGGGCGCTTTCCAGATTGCGCGACGTGATGGCCACATCCGCGCCCGCCTCCGCCAGCGCGAGGGCCATATCGAAGCCCAGGTTCCGGGCTCCGCCGGTCACCAGGGCCGTCTTGCCCGAGAGGTCAAAAAGCTCCTGAACGGTCGGAAAGGCCATAGGTGTCAGCTCCTTGTCTGTAACATCTGTGCTGAGGAGATCATTACCGGACGCTGTCCCGGAATACCCGCCGGGAGGCTTCCGGGCGTCATCTGGTCACCAGAAAGGCGGCTGCTGCAGCCGTTGCCGCCTGGCACTGCTGACCAGCAAGCGTCAGCAGGATCACTGCGGCAAAGAGTGTTTTCAACGGCCGTCCTCCATCTCCAGCAGAGCAGGGTCCACACGGTTGACCTGGATGAAGCGCCAGACGGCGTTGTAGAAGTGGAAGTATTCTCCTCCATCCTCCAGCAGGAACCCGTAAGTCAGGTCGCGCCAGTGCGCTTCCGGCTGGAATCCCTCGATGCTGCAGAGCAGTCGTGGTTCGCCGAACTCCAGCGGCTGGCCGCCGGTCCGCCCGGTCTCCCGGCCGATGGAAACATAGACCGGCTGCCGGTTCCTGGTGTGATCGAACGGGTCCGCGCCGCCGAACGCCGTGCCATCGTTGTTGCAGAACAGCAGGGCATACGTCCCGTTGGGGAGTCTGCGGAAGGGACAGGGGGCATTGGGGTGGATCATCTGTTCCCCGCCATCTCTGTAAAGAAGGGGGCGGGCGGGCTCCCATGTGCGGCCAGAGTCGCTAGAGACCGTGTAATAGAGGCAGCCGTTTCCGGTGCGGCAAACGCAGAATAGCCTGCCGTCCGAGAGCTGTGCCACCTGCGGCTCCTGCCCCAGCGACCTTACCGACTCGCGTTCGTACGGCACGAAGACGCCGTGGGGGGGAGGCGGGTAGAACTCCATCTTGAGATCCGCAGGGTCCCGCACGGTGAAGATATTCCGGGTGATGCCGAACACCAGCTCCGAGTGGATCTCTCCCAGGGGCAGAGGATCAGTGGAGATGTTCATCGGCAGGAGCCACTCCCCGCTTTCCAGCGTCAGCCCGGGAGCCATCAAGTGCCAGCCGTCGCTGTCAGGCGACAATTTGTAAGACGGAGCCGGAAGCTCATAGAGCGTCCCCCGGCCGCCGGGTCCCTCCCAGCTGCGTCCATCGTCGTGGCTGACGGAGTAGCGCAGCTGTCCGAACCGTGTGTTCTCTCGCGTGTGCTGGACGTGGAATTGATAGATTCGGCTCAACCCGTCCACATCCACCGGAAGCAGTTGACCCATTTCAATGGTCCGGCCGGGCTCCAGCAAACCCGGCGGGACGGCGTATACGCGGGGGTCCCACGTTTGTCCCCGGTCCTGGCTGCGGCGTGTGTAGACGACTCCGCCCTTCGGGGTGTTGACTGTCACACTGATGAGCCAAGCTCCCGTCTGTGTGACGCACACGGAGTTTATATACTGCCCCCACTCCTGGCTAACATCTATGAAATCTATGACCGCCATCGGGCTGAGGGCGGATGTGCTGTAGCCTGTGGACATACCGGGGTCCCTCCTCTGCATTCAGTCCTTCTGCGGCCAGACCGGTGAGTAGTTGTTCAACTTGAAGGCGTAGAGCTTCGCGTTGCGCAGATAGAAGCGCAGCCGGATGTCCTGCGCGAAGCGCAGGAAGTTGCCGCGGTCGAAGAAGTTGCCCGGTGTGGTGGGGAAGTTCACCACCACGCGGGTGTGGTCGCCCCGGATGGGTTCGCAGTCCGCTTTCGTCACCCGGTCCAGGGGCCGACCGTCCACGTCCGTCACCTCCACCAGCACCTCTCCGTCGCTTGCGTCCACGTTCAGGATGATCCAGCAGGCAGAGTTCGGCCTCGGGGGACGGAAGGGGATTGTGTTGACAATGCCCTCCTCGTCTCCGGCTTCCAGGCAGACGAAGCCGTCTCTGCGCAGTGTGCCAGTCCCCAGCGCGCCGTATCCCGCCTGATAGTGCGGAGCGTTCTTACCGCCATACCAGAACCGCATCCGGCCGCCCTCCGGGTGCGGCGGATTGTGTGTCAGCGCTACATGCTTGCAGTCCCAGCTTCCGTCTTCGCCCCGCTCCAGAACAGGCTGGCGATCGCCGACGCGCTGCCACGTGCGCAGGTCCCGGCTAAGAGCCAGCTGCGTGTCCAGTGTCATCTCGTGACCGTAGAACATCAGAAGCTGCCCCAAATACGCGTGCCCGTAGGGGATGATGTACATCAAGTAGAGCTGAGCGTCCTCCGGGTCTTTCTCGTCCACCTCCAAGATGGTCTCCGTGGCGGTCCAGTGGATCAGATCCCGGCTGCGGGTCATGGCGATGTGCCTTTTCCAGGGACGTCCCCACCGGCGGCACAGATTCATATGCTGATGGGAACGGGTGGTCAGGATGTAGCAGCGCTGGACCGGATCCCACATCAACCCGTGGCAGTCTCCTTCCAGCATCAGAGGAGGCGGGTAGTGCATCCTCCAGCGCACTCCGTCTGGGCTGTAGCAGAAGGTGATGCCGGTCGGGAACAGGGGATCATCGTAGTGGGTGAAAAGAGAAGCCACGAAGCGGTCCTCTGAGTCCGGCGCGCTGTAGGGCAGCACGTTCCAGACCTGCTCGCCCAGGTTGCTGCTTCCTTCCGCCGCATCCTCCCGAAAGCGCACCAGGTTGTTCTCCAGCGACCCGTCATGAAGCACGGCTCCCACTACCGGTTTCTCCCAGTGGATGCCGTCGCTGCTCTCGGCGTAGCAGCAGGAGTAGTTCTGGCTGCCGTAGGGAGGGGCCGAAACGCGGTTCTGGAACCTGTCATACGCGTTATACCAGCAGCGGAACAGGCGATGCTCCGGGTCATAGAGGACCGTCCCGTAATAGGGGTCCTGCAGGGAGGTGACCCGCCCGTCCGGCCCCACGCCTTCCCAAGGCTTCTCCGGGAACAGGACCGGTTCCGGTGACTTCTCGATGGGGCAGATCTTCCGGGTGACACGCTCGCAAGAGGCGACGAGATCCTCATCGGCCAGCAGATACAGGTCTGGTTCGGCCCAGACGTGGGTCAGGTTCGGCATTTTGGCTCCATCCCGCGATGCGCGTGCGCGATCTCGCGCCCGCGCGGAGTGGTAGTATTATAGGACGTATGTGGACGCCCCGCAAGGCGAGCGTTCTCACGCTCCCGGCCTGTCCTCCCTTCTGTTGGCCGGGCGCATACCCGGTCCCTTCCAACATCCTCCGCCGCGTAACGCAGGAAGGCCGCATCGGACGGGCGAAGCGGCCTTTGCAGCATTCTGTCGGCGAGGAGGACACGGCACTGCAACGGCGCATCGAATGGCAAAAGATCAAGATAGACAGCGAAGCGTTCGAGTCAGCCTGCGTCTTCGATGTGGACGGCGACGGCATCCCGGACATTGTCTGCGGGGGCTACTGGTATCGCGGCCCGGACTGGACAAAGCATAAGCTGTGCGATGTCCGCGCCGAGGGGGAGTATTACGACGACTTCTCCACCATCCCGATGGACGTCAACGGGGATGGTTACACAGACTTCGTGACAGGCGGATGGTGGGGCCAGACTCTGGTCTGGCGCGAGAATCCGGGTCCGGCGGGCGGCGAGTGGAAGACCCACGAGATCGCCGTGGTGGGTTCCATCGAGACCACCCGCGCCTGGGACGTGGACGGGGACGGTGAGCTGGAGATCGTCCCGAACACTCCCGGCAATCCCCTGCGCGTGTTCAAGTTGGAGCGTGATGCGTCAGGACGTCCGGCGGGCCGTTTCCGGGAGTTCGTCATCTCCCCGGAGCCTCAGGGGCACGGACTGGGCTTCGGGGACATCTCAGGTGACGGGACCATGGCACTCGTGACACCCGGCGGATGGTGGGAGGCTCCGAAGGGAGATCCGCTCAAGGGCGAATGGAAGTTCCATCCGGAGTTTGATCTCGGGACGGTCAGCGTGCCCATCCTTGTGGAGGACGTGAACGGGGACGGCGTCCCGGAGATCGTCGCCGGGCAGGCTCACGGCTACGGGCTGGACTACTGGACCCAGCGGCCGGGACCGGACGGAACCCGGGTCTGGACGCGCCACCCCATCGATCCCTTTTTCTCCCAGTACCACGAGATGCTGTGGGCGGACGTGGACGGCGACGGCTGCTGCGAGCTTGTGACCGGCAACCGCTACCGCGCGCACTGCGGCCGTGAGGCCGGAGAGACGGACATCGTGGGGCTCTTCTACTTCAAGTGGAACGGCGAGAGCTTCACCAAGTGCATCATTGACTTCGGCGAAGCGGGAGAGCATTCCGGCACGGGCATCTTTATGTGGGCCGGAGATCTCGACGGCGACGGCCGGACGGACATCGTGGCTCCAGGCAAGGAGGGGTTGTTCCTGTTCCGGAACCTGGGGCCCGAGCGGGCCGGCGAGTAGAAGGCAAAGGAAAAGGGAGACCTACCATGCCGAAAATCGCG
>CALCJH010000234.1 GCA_937967775.1 uncultured bacterium
CGTTTGTGAGGAGGGGGCGGCTCTTCCCCGTTCGCCTTATACAGCGAGGGTGGGGGCGAATTCCTCTCTGTGGCCATCTGTCCAGCAATAGTTTTCGCTGGCGGTTTGCAGTACGGCACAGGGGCCGGTCAAAGAGTTGAAAGGGTGAGGCGGCTTCCTCTCAGATGGGTTCCGGGCTTTCGACCTTGCGTGCATCCCGCTTGCCGGCTGCGCCCGTCAGCTCCCGGGCCCGCTCCGCCACCTGCTCCGCTGTCAGTCCCACTTCTCTGCGCTGCGCCTGCTGGGTATCGTGCTCCAAGAACCGGTCTGGAACCCCCACGCGCGACACCCTGCACGCCGGGACCTCCACAGACAACAACTCCAGCACCGCGCTGCCGAACCCTCCAGCCAGAGCGTTCTCCTCCAGCACCACCATCCTGCCGCACTTCCGGGCGGCTGCGCAGAGGCGCTGCTCATCCAGCGGCTTCACGAAGCGTGCATCTATCACCTCCGCCGAAATGCCACCGGCGTGCAGCATCTCCGCTGCCTGCTCTGCTGTGATGACACTGCTCCCGCACGCCACCAGCGCCACATCCGAACCCTCGCGCAAAGTCCTTCCGCGCCCGATGGGTATGGGCCTTGGCTTGCGCTTCTCCCAGGGCCGTGGACACGATCCGCGCGGATACCGGATGGCGATCGGGCCGTCGTGCTGCACGGCGGTCAGCAGCATGTCCGCCAGTTCCTGCAGGTCGGATGGGGCCATGATCACGATTCCCGGCATCAGCCGCAGATATGAGAGGTCGAACACACCCTGATGGGTGGCTCCATCGTCTCCCACAAGGCCCGCCCGGTCCAGACAGAAGATGACAGGGAGATGCTGGATGCACACGTCATGCAGCACCTGGTCGAAGGCGCGCTGAAGGAACGTGGAATAGATGGCCACCACCGGCCGCAGGCCTGAGGCCGCCAGCCCGGCGGCGAAGGTCACCGCATGCTGCTCCGCGATCGCCACATCGTAGAACCGTTCCGGGAAGCGCTCCGCGAACGCGGCCAGCCCCGTGCCGTCCGGCATGGCGGCCGTGATGGCCACGATGCGCTCATCCGCCTCCGCCAGCTCCAGCAGGGTCTGGCTGAACCCGCTGGTCCAGGTGGGATTCCCGTCCTCCTTCTTCTGGAACTTGCCGCATCCGGTGTCGAACGGGGTGACTCCGTGGAACACCCGCGCGTCGTTCTCGGCGTACTCCACTCCCTTGCCCTTGGTGGTCACCACGTGCACCAGGACAGGCTCCTTCATCTCGCGCACTGCGCGGAAGATCTCGATCAGCTCCTCCGTGTTGTGTCCGTCAATGGGTCCAAGGTACGTGAATCCCAGGTTCTCGAAGACGGGCCCCTCGCCCGGTGACATCAGGTGAGCCATGCCCAGCTTCAAACCCTCGGCTGCGTGCTCGATGGCTTTGCGGCCCACTTTCAGATGCTGGATGAAATCCTTTGCCCTCTGCTCCAAGCTGTGAAGCAGCGGCTGGCTGCGCAGGCGGGCCAGATGGTAAGAGAGCGCCCCCACCGCCTGCGCGATGGACATGGAGTTGTCGTTCAGGATGACCTTGATGTTGGCTTTCAGTTCGCCGGCGTGGTTCAGCGCCTCCAGCGCCATCCCGGCCGTGAGAGCGGAATCGCCGATGACCGCCACCACCTCTTCATCGCTGCCCCGCAGGTCCCGCGCCTCGGCAAACCCCAGCGCAGCGGAGATGGACGTTCCCGCGTGCCCGGCGCCGAACACGTCGTAAGGACTCTCCTCGCGCCGGAGAAAGCCGGAGAGCCCGCCTCCCTGCCGGATAGTATGGAACTGGTCGCGGCGGCCTGTGAGAAGCTTGTGCGGATAGGCCTGATGGCCTGTGTCGAAGATGATGATGTCTTTCGGGGCGTCCCAGACGGTGTGTAGGGCAATGGTCAGCTCCACGGTGCCCAGATTGCTGGCCAGGTGCCCGCCCGTCTTGCTGACCACGTTCAGGATGGTCTCCCGGATCTCGGCCGCAAGAATGCGCCGCTCCTGCGACGTCAGGCCCTTCAGGTCGGCGGGGCTCTCAATGCGCTCCAGCACGCCCTTCATATCTTCAGTCAAGATGACACTTCTCCTTGAGCGGCCCTTTCGGCCAGCAGACGCTCCGCAACCAGGATGTCCTCCAGCCGGTCCAGATCCTCCCCGATCTCGGGATCCGGGCAGACAAGCGCCCGCAGCTTTCCGCCGATGGCCCACTCCGCCGCCCGCTCCACGGTGGGAATGTCTAGCGCTCCCGGCCAGAGCTTTTGCGCAACCAGGGTCCGGATCAGGGTGGATACCCCGATCATCGCGGCCAGGCGAAACGGCTGCTTGCGCGCCCGATATATCCCCTCAATCCTGTCTCTGTTCTGCAGCGCGAATCGCCTGTTTATCAGGACGGCGTTGCCGCCGGTGAACGTCCCTTCCCGCAACCGCAGATAGGTGCGCCTAAGACCCGGATAGCTGCGCTCGCAGTCCTCTTTCCGGATGACGGGATAGACGAAATCTGCCTCCAAGGAAAGGCCCTCCTCCACAAGCCTGCGTATGGCCGGGCCACTCGCCAGTGGGATGTCAGAACTGGCTACAAGCACCATCTCCGCATCCTCCCCGGCCGCTTCCATCCCTCGCATCAGGTTTTCCAGAAAGGTGTCGCCCGGCGGGACGGTCACCTCGGCGTCACTCTGGAGAGCACCTACCAGTACTCTGTTGCGGATGCATTCCGAATCCCGCAGCGCGTCCAGTACCCAGTCTGCCATTCTCCGGCCTGCCAGAGGAGCTTCAGCGCGCCAGTTGACATTGTATCTTGCTTTCAGCTCATCGTCCGCC
>CALCJH010000235.1 GCA_937967775.1 uncultured bacterium
GAGGAGAAGTTCTATGTGGCCTTCCTGACGACGGAAGGCGACGCGATGAAGATCCACACCGTGTTCCAGGGCGGCGCCTGGCATGATCCGAACCGCGGGAAAGTGCCCATCAACTGGGGGTTCCAGCCGAGGATGCTGGACATCGCCTCCGGCATGGCGGAGTATTACTACGACACCATGACGGAGAACGACTACTTTTTCTGCGGGTGCTCCGGAGCGGGATACACCTACCCCAACTGGATGCCGGAGCCGGAGCGCTTCATGCGGGAGAGCGATGACTATATGCGCCGCGCGGATCTGCAGGTGATGGACTGCTGGATCCACTTCAGCCGGCCGGTTTACGAGATGTATGCGCGGCTCAGCCCGCACACGCAGGCGTTCGTGATGCCGGCTGGCCCCATTCAGGTAAAGATGACGGAGGCCGGAACGCCGGTGATCCTGCGCCTTGGAAGCCTTCACTACTATCCGAACGGCCGGACGGCCGAGCAGATGGCAGAGTCCATCCTGGAGGCGGCGGCGCAACTGGAGTGCCGCCCGGCGTTCCTGACCGTCTTTGCCGTTCCCGACGCGAACGAGAACCGGACCTCCCAGGGCGGGTTTTCTCCAACGGACTATGTACGCGTGGCAGAGCTGCTTCCGGAGCAGGATTTCAAGATCGTGACTCTGGAGGAGATGGCCTGGGCGGCGAAGGAGTTTCTCAGGGATCACCCGGAGTGGGCTAACCGGCCGATGACGCGCGCCCCACGGCGGAACATCGGCGTGAACATAATGGAGGAATGAACTTGGACAGACGAGGCTACCTTTACGGGCTTCTGAAGTGCGAGGCCCGTCAGCGGATCGAGGAGGGATGCCACAGAGAAGACATCCAGAGCATCCTGGACCGGGTCTCAGAGACCTCCGGGGAGGAGGAGCTGCTGGAGGCATTCGCGCAGATGGCTGCGGCTCAGGTGGATCCCGGCTTTCCCTTCCACGAGCCCACCGCCTGGGAGGATCTGACCGCCGTCAGCCCGGGCTTTGCCGCGCCCTCCGGCACAGACCCGCAGGGCATCCGCGATCTGGAAGACCGCTTGAAGGGAGCCTGGTTTGGACGGTGCGCCGGGTGCGCGCTTGGCAAGCCGCTGGAACGCCCACCGTACATGAACTGGCACGGCGACGTTCCCGGCTGGCAGGGAGTGCGAATCTACCTGAAGGCGGCCGGGACTTGGCCGCTGGACTGGTATGTGCCGCAAATTGACGACGTGGGAGACTACGACGTCGGCTGCCCGGCCAGCACGCGGGGCAAAATCGCCTTTATGGAGACGGACGACGACATCCGCTACACCGTGCTGGGTCTGACCATACTGGAGCGCCAGGGAGCGCTATTTACCACCGCAGATGTAGCCCGCGCCTGGTGGAACACCCTTCCGATAGGTCAGACCTTCACGGCCGAGCGCCAGGCGTACCGCAATCTGACTGACGTCATGGACAGCGGAGAGATCGAGGCCAACCTGGACTACATCCGCGGGCATCTGAACCCCTTCCGCGAGTGGATCGGGGCGCAGATACGAGCTGATGGCTGGGCCTACGGCGCTGCGGGACGGCCGGCGCTTGCCGCGGAGTTCGCTTACCGCGATGCCGCGCTTTCGCATGTGAAGAACGGCATCTATGGCGAGATGCTCTTCGCCGCTGCCATTGCCGCGGCGTTTGACGCGGCCTCCCCCCTGGAAGCCCTGCGGGAGGGCCTGCGATACATCCCGTCGCGCAGCCGGCTGGCCCGCGACGTGGCCGAGGCCATCGAGATGGGCCTGTCTATTCCGGATCTGGATGAGCTGCACGATGCTCTTTGGAAGAAATGGGGGCACTATGACGGGGTGCACACCAACAACAATGCGGCGCTCGTGGCGGCGGCAATCGCCTGGGGCGGCGACGACTTCGAGAAAACCGTTGTGTGCGCCGTCACCGGCGGTTGGGACACGGACTGCAACGGAGCTACGGCCGGGTCACTGTGGGGAGCCGCTTACGGGTACCGCGCGCTGCCGGAGAAGTGGACCGCTCCGCTCAACGACACGCTATACGCGGCCATTCCGGGCTTCCACCCCATCGCGATCTCCGAATGCGCAAGGCGCAGCGCCGCCGTGGCGCTGAAGATCGCAGAGGGCTGACCGGGACGGCATCCTCCTTACACGCAAAGGGGCCCGGGAGGCAAGTCCTCCCGGGCCCTTTTTCATCTCTAAGTGGAATGAGGGGACTACCGGTTCTGAGGAATGCCGCGGGCCACCCGCCGCAGGGTGAAGTCGTCGAAATCCGCCTTAAACGGATAGTCGTCCGGGAGGGTGGTGCACCCTCTCAGCCAGATGCTGATGGAGTCGGCCTGCGGCCGAATCGGCGGGCTGACCCAGCTGTTCCAAACTCCGGTCAGGGAAGGCATGCACTCCCAGACGATGGTGGGAGCCTGCGGATCGTCCGTCTGGCCTGTAGGGTCCCACCCCACATACTGCTGATGCTTCATATCCACCGGCCATGAGCAGCGGACTTTGCCTGAGATGCGGTACGTGTGGGAGCGGTCCAGCCCCTCCACACGCTGCACGAAGCCGCCATCGGCGGTCCGGTTGCCTCCTCCGTCCGGGTTCTTGCCGTAAGGGCCACCCCCGAGGACGCGCAGGATGCGGTTTCGGGGCTCGTTCGGATCCGCCAGGTAATACTGACGGGTCTGCGGGTCGATGCTAAACGGCGTCCAGCCCGCCGGGCTTCCGGTATCCTCCGGCCCGGAGGAGACCGTGCCGACGCTCATCGTCCCGTTCCGCAACAGGCTGGGGCCCTCCACGACCTTATCCCAACCTGCCGGTGCGGCGAGATACTCCAGCACCTGCAAGTCCAGATCGAAGTCCACCGGGCGGCCCTCCTTGTAAGCCGTGCCTTTCGGGTAGTCGTCCTCCGGAGCTTTTTTATAGGGGTTGAAGCCCGGGCGCTCGTCGTTCGGCTGAAGCTTGAAGTTGAGCCATCCCCTGAGCGACTCCACGTTTTCCATCGTTTCGAACTCGATGGAATATCTCTTTCCGGGGATCAGCGGGACCTCACCGGGAGAATACGCCGTCCCGAACGTTCCCCAGGAAGCATCGCCGGTGTATGTGGCGTTGCCAGTGGCCGCCTTCACCACTCCCACCACCGGGCCGGCGGGCCCCCCTTCACGCACCCGGACCAGCACCCGCTGCCGGTTCATTGTGGGCTGCACGCCGGAGGCCGCCGCGTAAAGAATGACTCCCGCAAGGCTTCGCCCCTGCGCCACGTAGCTCTGGCTCCACTTCCGGGAGAATCCGGCCATTTCGTTGTACTCTTTGTGAACTCTCTTGTTGTACGGGATGACCAGCCCGTCGGAGTCCGAGCTGACGCCCACCCACATCGCCGCATCACGCCAGGAGTTGCCCTCCGGGGCGATGCGATACAGTCTCGTCCCGGCAACCGGTTCCTTCGAAAGATACATCTGGAAGGTGTTGCCACGAGTGCGGGGACGGATGTAAACGGCATAGGTCTCACCCGGTTTCGTGGGGACCTCTCCGCTGTCCCATCCCACTGAGTAAGAGTAATTCTTCGGCCCTCCGCAGTCCACATTCAGCGCCACGGCCACCGGCCCGACGCGCAGCCACGTGTCCGGCGTGCCCGGTCCTCTGCGATGAATGGACACCAGCATATCCTGCCCGGCCGGACCTTCACCGTCCACGCCGTCGTGCACCGGCTTGAACCAGACGCCGGTGACCGACGTGCCGTCCGCGACGAACGTCTGGAAATAGCCCGCAGCGCGCTTCGGATCCCAGCTGGAATCATCGAAGGCTCCCAGCGTATAGCGCGCGATCAGCGGGAAATCCAGAATCTCGCCGGGAGAGGTGTAGACGTTGGTGAGCAGGATGGGACGCATGGCGATGGCGGGCGTGGAGTAGAGCATGGTGTAGCGTCCCGCCGGACCGCTCATGTAGCTCCAGCCGGCCGGCTCCATCTCCCACGTGCGGGTGCCCATAGACTGGTTCTGTGGTCCATCCAACGCCGCGAACCCGCGGATGGCCGTCTGAGGGATCAGAGATTCCGATCCCGGCAGGCGCGGCGCCCAGAGCCGGCCCTTCAGCTCCACCTGAGCTCCGGCCGGCAGGGCCGCCGTCAGGCACAGGCAGACAAGCAAGGAAATGACAGTCCTCATAGATCCTCCTCCGGGGCGGGTGCCGCAGGCTTCCCGTCCCGCAGATGTTCAGGTGGTCACTCAGGCTTGAGCCGCCAGAATCCCGAGCAGGCATTTCGTTGCAAGCCACAGGCGGCCGCCTGTGGAGAGGGTTCGGAGGTCAGTCGTAAGACACCTTCCTAGATTCCGCAGAACTCCTCATTTTTCCACTGGAAGAGACAGGACCCGAAGCAGCATCCGCTCAAGCTGCAGGTCAGCCTGAGCGTATGACAGCACCAGGCGCCGCGCCTCGTTGGTCTCCGCGATGAACCGCGCGACGCCGCAGGGTCCCCATCGGGCCATCGCCTCCCGCCCTCCGGTCACATCCTCCTGCCATAGCCCCGCCTGGAGAATGCCCGCCAGCGCATCCAGCACCCAGGCAAGACCCTGGCGGTCGGTGGCATCCTCACCATCACCCGAGGCCTTCCGCGCACGGTCTCCCAGTTCGCGCAGGCCGGCCGCAAGACGGAGTGCCTCCGCGAGGGACGCTCCAGCGCAACATCTGAGCCAATCACCCGCATCGCTCAGCACCTGCCTCAAATCTTCCCGCCGGGCCAGCGAAATAGCGCGGCCGGGACACCCTCCGGCAGCAGCCGCAATGACCCGCGCATCCTGCGGGGCCACGCTCATCCTCTCCAGACAGCGCAGGATCTCTCCCTCCGGCACCGGCCGAAGCGGGATCTGCAGCGCGCGGGAGCGGATGGTGGGCAACACAGTCTCGCGTGACGGCGCAAGCACCATCAAAACAAGAGCAGGTGGAGCGTCCTCCAGCACCTTCAGGATGGCGTTCGCCGCCTGGTCGTTCAGGGTCTCGGCCCGTCCAATGATGATGACGCGCCGGGGCGACAGGACCGGCACTAGGCCGGCGGTGGCGCGCATCTCCCGCATCTGCCCGATGGTGGTCTCCTCTTTAGGAGGAGTGATTCGCAGGATGTCCGGATGCGTTCCCGCCCGGGAAAGCTGACAGGACCGGCATTGTCCGCAGGCCACCCCTTCCGGGCTCGGCTCCAGACATGCCAGATCCGCGGCCGCCAGCAACGCAAAGGTGGTCTTCCCCACCCCGTCCGGTCCAGTGATCAGAAAAGCATGTGGAAGAGTGCCCCCTGCGGCCAGGCGTCGCAACACTCCGAGCTGTTCCCCGTGGCCGATCAGCGGCTCAACCGTCTCAGCCGGCATTTTCACCACCGATGGAAGGACTCAACGTCCAGCACGAAGACCACGGCCCCTCCTACGGTCACCCGGACCGGCGCCTGGAGCAGGGGAGCCGACGGCATCACGTCGGGGGAGGGCAGGCTGACGTACTGATCGCGTGCATCGGAGTTGGCCTTTAAAACCTCCAGCACCTCCTGCAGCCGCTCGTCCTCGACTCCCAGCAGCAGGGTCTGGTTGCCATCCCGCAGAAAGCCTCCCGTGCTCGCGATTTTCGTATAGAAAAAACCGTTCTCTGCAAGCGCATCCGCCACGCGCTTGCCATCCCGCTCCTGTATGATGGCCAGAACCAGTTTCATCTCAGGCTTC
>CALCJH010000236.1 GCA_937967775.1 uncultured bacterium
CAGCCAGAACCTCCGTGGGTGCCATGATGGCGCTCTGGTAGCCGTTACGGGCGGCCAGCAGCATGGCCGCCAGCGCGACCAGCGTCTTCCCGGAGCCCACATCCCCCTGCACCAGCCGGTTCATGGGATGGGGGCGCTGCATGTCCTCCCAGATCTGTGCGATGACCCGCTCCTGCGCGCCGGTCAGAGGAAAAGGAAGCAGCGACTGCAGCTCCGCAAGCAACCCCGGTTCCAGCCGGAACGCGATGCCGGGTAGCGCGGCGCTGTTCTCGTGACGGAGCTGCGCCAGCGCCACCTGCAGGTAAAAGAACTCGTCGAACACCAGCCTGCGCCGGGCCGCGCGGTTCTCCTCGCCCGACTCAGACCAGTGGATGGCGCGGACCGCCGAGCGGAGGTCCATCAGATCCAGCTCGTCCAAGAGCGCTGCGGGCAGGGGGTCCGTCAAGAGATCCGCATAGGAGCTGAGGGCATTCCGCATGATGAGCCGCATCCGCCCCTGCTGCAGGCCTTCCGTAAGCGGATAGACCGGCACGAACCGCCCGTAGGACCAGGGATCCGGCTCTTCTTCGTCCCCCAGAGGCTCCCAGTCCGGGGAGTTCATCTCCAGCCCCAGGCGGCCGTAGCGGACCTGGCCATAGACCATGATCTCCCGTCCCCGCAGGCGTGCAAAGCGGTCCCGCATCCACGGCTGGTTGAACCAGGTGAGCACCAGAGTGCCGGTCTCGTCCTCGGCGGCCACCCGGGTGATGGTGATGTTGCGGCGGCCAGCCCGCCTGCTCTCCACATCCGACACCCGGAGCCTGAGCGCCGCGTACTGGCCGTCCTGCAGGCGCGCAACACGGGTGAGGCTGGTGCGATCCTCATAACGGTGCGGATAGTGCTCCAAGAGGTCGGCCACGGTCCGGATGCCGAGCCTGGCAAGCAGCCGCGCGTTGCGCTCGCCTACGCCTTTGACGAACCGCACATCCGTCTCCAGGCCAGTCCCCTGTCCGGAACGAGCTCTGGACTCCTGACCCTGCATGCTTTCCCGCTCCGCCATGCCGCAGCATTATACCGGAGGGGGAAGGGTCGGCGAAATATGCCAGCCTCGCCAGGCGTCGAAGGGCTCGCCGGGAGACTCGCCCTCCCAAAGCCCGGGAGTGCAGAGCCCTCCAGGCAGAGGGGCCGATTTCGCCGCGCTCTGTCGCCGCGTCCGCAAGTTCGCCTCACGAGAAGGAAAGGGGTTGAGACTGTTTTGAGCTGTTTACGAAGGCTGCTGCGGGAGCACGAGCAGGACGCTGACCTTCTCAGCGAGCTGACGCATCCTGTAAACGGGTAAGAATCTGCCGGAAACGCAAGTCCAAAGATAAAGATATTGATGGCGGCTGAGCGAAGGCGAGAGGCCCGGACGGAACTCGAACGGACAACACCGGCGTAGAGAAGGATGTGGATGTGACAGTGGTCGAGAAACCTGGAGCCCTGACAGGTTCTGCGGAGAACCAGCAGCGCAGAGAGTTCGAAGAGCTGGTCCGCAGGCACCATCAGCAGGCGTTCAATGTAGCCTACCGCATCGCGGGCAACCGAACTGATGCCGAAGACCTGCTGCAGGAGACGTTCGTCCGGGCATTCCGGTTTTTCGGCAATTACCGGCGCGAGCTCCCCTTCGAGAGCTGGCTCTACAAGATCATGTCCAACCTCTGGATCGATACGCTCCGGAAGCGTCCGAGGTCCGGGCCGCCGGTCTCTCTGGATCAGACGCTGGGAGACACGGACCAGAAGCTGGACGTCCCAGACCCCGGGCCGGGGCCCGAGGAGTCGCTCATCGAAGGGTCGCTGGATGCGCGTATTCAGGAGGCGCTTTCGAGCCTGCGCAAGGAGTTCCGCATCGCTGTGATCCTAGCGGACATCGAAGGGATGTCATACGAAGAGATCGCCGATGTGATGAAGTGCTCCATCGGGACGGTCCGGTCGCGCATTCACCGGGGGCGGCAGGCCATGAAAAAGAAGCTCGGAAGCCTGGAAAGGTTTCTGAACGAGGAAGTGTGACGGTCAAAGAGATGAACTGTGGACGCACATCGAGACTGATTTCGGCGTATCTGGACGGGGAGCTGCCCGGATCGGAGATGCTGGCCATCCGGGAGCACCTGCGAAGCTGTCAGCGATGCTCCGCCGAGATGGAGGACATCCGGCAGGTGAAAGCGGCTATGGCGCGCCTGACGCCGGTGCGTCCCGCTGCAGACCTGGAGGCGCGTCTGCTGGCGGCGGTGGCGCAGGTTGAGACGCCTGCAACCGTTCGCTTCGGAGCCTGGCTTATGGAGCGGCTGGGAGGGCATCTGCAACCCGCGGCTGCAGCCGTGGGGGTGTGCGCTGTGCTGCTAGCCATCTCGGTGGGGCACCTGCCGCAGGCGGATCACTGGCAGGACCCGGTGGCGGAGCGCATCACCCAGACCGTGAAGCTCCCGGAAACGCCGCAGGACCGCGCCATTGAGAAGCTGATCTCGGCATCCGCAAATCCTGTGGAGCTGCCGGGGGCGCGGTCGGCGATTGAGCCGGTCTTTGCATCGCCTGCATCAATATCAATGACGTCGGCCATCCTGGTCCCGGTCTCGGACAGCGCTTTCGGCGCACGCTAGCATTCTCGACTTCTTCACGGAGGAGACAACAGAAGATGACGATTCCTGGACGCGCTCGCAAGGCGGGTTTGTGGATAGCTGTGGGAGTTCTGGCCGCAGTTGTGGCAGCCGGGGCTCCTTTTCTGCTGAAAGAAAACCCCCCGGCAAATGCACAGGCATCTTCGCCCGCACTCGGCGCACTGAGTCAGCTTCAGGACGGATTTACGGCTGTGGCGGAGGCAGTGGAGCCGGCGGTGGTCAGCATCTCCGCGGAGCGCACTTCGCGGGGATCCTCAATGGACATTCCGGACTTCTTCCGCAACTGGCCGTTCGGAGACCTGCCGTTCGGACCTCCCAGGGTCGCGCCGCGCACGCGGACCGTCGGCGGATCGGGCGTGATTGTGCGAGCGGACGGCTACATTCTGACCAATGACCACGTTGTGGGCGGCGCGGAGAATGTGACGGTCACGCTCTTCGACGGTCGGGAGTTCCCCGGTAAGGTGATGCGGGACTACGCAACGGATCTGGCCGTGGTCAAGATCGAGGCGGACAATCTGCCGACCGCGACGCTGGGAGACTCCTCGAAGGTTCGGCCGGGAGCCTGGGCCATCGCCATAGGCAGCCCGCTGGGATTCAGCAACACGCTGACCGTGGGGGTGATCAGCGCGCTGGAAAGAGAGATGTCCATCCCGGATTCCGAGGGACCGGGACGCTACTATGCCAGTCTCATCCAGACGGATGCCTCCATCAATCCGGGGAACAGCGGCGGACCGTTGCTGAACCTGCAGGGCGAGGTCATCGGCATCAATGTGGCCATCGCCTCCCCGACGGGCGGCAACATCGGACTGGGCTTCGCCATTCCCAGCAACACCGCCAAGTTCGTCCTCGAGCAGCTGGTCAAGCACGGCAAGGTGAACCGCGGGTTCCTGGGTGTCGTTCCGGTGGACGTGAGGCCGGCAATGGCCAAGTCGTACGGTGTGGAGAAGGGTGCGCTGATCCGCTCCGTGACAGACGGGACCCCCGCCGCTGAGGCCGGCATTCAGGTGGAGGATGTCATTGTGGAGTTCGATGGCAAGCCCATCGAGAGCGGACTTGCCCTGCGCGACGCCGTGGCCCGGACCGCTCCCGGCAGCAAGGTGAAGGTGGTTGTGGTCCGCGGCGGAGAGCGCAAGACTCTGGAAGTGACCGTAGGATCGCCACCGGCGACAATGCCCGGGAACGAAGAGACGCCGCGCACGGAGGAGCTTGGCATCTCCGTCTCGCCCCTGAACAACAGCACCCGCAGCGAATACGGCATCGGTCAGGATGTCCGAGGCGTGGTGGTCACATCGGTGACGCCGGGCAGCAACGCCGCACGGGCGGGAATCAGCCGCGGCGACGTCATCCAGCGGGTGAACGGAGTCGCGACGAACACGGTGGCGGATTTCAACCGGGCCGTGCGCGGACTGAAGTCCGGCGACACCGCGCGCATTGTCATCCGGAGGGGCGACGCACAGTCGCTGGTGGAGGTCCGTGTTCCCTGAGAAGGGAGAAGATGTCTGACCGAACGAGGGGGCGCTGCCTGGAGCAGCGCCCCCTTTTTGCCTGTGTGATCCTGGAAAACAGAGGCAGCGCTCAGACGGGATCCCGCGGGCCCGGCTCGCCAGTAGCCAGATCCAGTCCGGAGACGATGCGCTCCACCAGGGGAACACTGGCAGGCGGCACCTTCAGGCGGGTCAGCTCCTCCGGCGTGACCCAGCGGACCTCCTCGGATGCCAGTGGGCGCGCTTCTCCGGAGACCAGCGCGCACAGATAGGGTTGAAGGACCACACGCTTTCTGCGGTAGTCGTGGCGGACGGGGAGCAGCTCGCGAACGATACGCACCTCGATACCCGTTTCCTCCCGGAGCTCGCGCACCACACATTGAGCGTAGGACTCCAGCGGCTCGCGCTTGCCTCCGGGGAACTCCCAGTAGCCTCCAAGGAAGAACCCCTTCTTGCGCCGCGCCACCAGGATGCGCCCCTCGTGATGGACGATGCCGATGGCCACATACTCCGTGGGCAGCTGAGGACGGGGACGGTAGGGAGGGATGCCGGGGATGCTCATCGCTCGTCAAGCTCCTCCTCTTCCGTGTATATCGAGTCCGGCAAGTCTTTGCGAAATCAGGGTACGGGCAATGCGGCGCATGGGGCTGGGAAGTGGAATTGCCGCCAGTTCGGCCGGGGGGACCAGCCTCCATTCGCGGAGGGCACACCCCGGTTCGCCGGGCAGCATAGCAGAGACAATATGCAGCTGTGTATCGTGCACGGTAACCCGGTATCTCAGGGAGCCTGTGTGCTGCACGCTAACAGGAACCACGCCGAAATCCCGCTCCAGCACGCTGCGCGCCAACTCGGCGGGAGCGGCGGAGCCGTCTTCCACCCGCGCCCGCGGAAATTCCCACATCCCTCGCCAGCGTCCGTCACGGGGACGCGAGATCAACCAGTTTTCCTCCACCGACGCGGTAATACAGACCTCCTCGACCTGCACCACCCGGGCCTCCTTCGGAACCGAGCCGTGCCAGCAATCGAACCTTTCTTCCAGCCTGGCGCGGCAAAAGGAGCGGAATGGGCATTCTCCGCAAAGGGGGCCTCGCGGCAAGCACACCAGCGAGCCCAACTCCATCAACGCCTGATTGACGATGCGCGGTGAGCCGGATGCGGAGAGGGACAGGCATAGCTGGAAGACACTCCGCTCAGCCGCGTTGGATGGCTCGATGCCGGCAACGCGTCCCAGCACCCGCCGGATATTCGCGTCCACCATACCGGAAGGAAGATCGAAGGCGATGCTGCGGATGGCGCCCGCCGTGTACTTGCCGATTCCCGGGAGGGCCTGCAGACTCTCAATGTCCGAGGGCAGCTCGCCGCCGTGGAAGTCAACGATCATCTTGGCCGCGCTCCAGAGATTGCGGGCGCGGCTGTAGTAACCCAGCCCCTCCCACTCAGACAGAACATCCTCCAGCGATGCGGCCGCCAGGGCCCGCACGTCCGGAAATCGTCGGATGAACCGTTCGAAGCGGGGTCTGCAGGCAGCCACGGTGGTCTGCTGCAACATCACTTCGGCGATCCAGACGCGGTAAGGAGTGGGCGCCTCTCGCCAGGGCAGGCGGCGGGCCGAGCGCCGGAACCAGCCGTCAAGCGCCGTAGCCATCTCCGCCGAAGACGCGCCTGCCGGCAGGGACTGGGCGGCCGGGCAGTCTGAGGTCATGCAGGGCCGACACCTTCCATCGCCGCACAGAGCGCGGCCACATCCTGCAGCCGCTCCCCCAGACCGGATGGCACCACCTGGCACCCCCCGGAAGTCTCAGGAAGGGCCTCGGCGCGCATCACGTCCACAGCCATCTCCAGATACCATTCCGGCACGCGCCGCGCCAAGCTTCCCAGCACGATGATCTGGGGGTTGAAGAGGTCGGCAAGGATAGCCATAGCCTCACCGAGCCTGCGCGCGGACTCGCGAAGAACCGCTCCGGCATCCGGATCACCCGACTTGGCCATCTCGATGACCCGTTGCGCGGATATCTCCGCGCCAAATCGCTCCGGGAAGCCCCGTGCAGCCAGCCGCGCAATGCCCGTTCCGCTTGCGAAGGATTCCACGCAGCCGCGCTTTCCGTAGGCCTCCGGACCGTCCTCCGCCAGCCGCACGTGGCCGATCTCACCGGCGGAACCGCCCGCTCCCCGGATCAACCGTCCTCCCGAAATGATCCCTGCTCCGATGCCGGTTCCGAACGTGAGAAAGATCAGGTCGGAGCATCCCTGCCCCGCCCCGAAATGCGCCTCCGCCAGCGCCCCTGCGCGCCCGTCGTGCTCCATCCGGAAAGGAAGGCCCGTGATATCCCCCAGGTCATCGCGCAGCGGCGCGCCCGTCCAGCCGGGCAGGTTAGGCGGGGACTTCAGCCGGCCCGCGCTCCAGTCGGCCGGACCTCCGCAGCTCACGCCTCCCTTTACGGCGCGCCAATCTCCGGCCACCGCCTGGAGGTTACCGTAGGCGCTCCGAAGCCTTGCCAGCCACTGCAGGTAGCCGTCCTCGGGACGGGTGGCGAACTCCACTCTGCCGAGCACCGCACCGGATGAGTCTCCAGCGACAAGCGCCGTTTTGGTGCCCCCCAGATCAACGCCGAGGAGATGTTCCGGCGATGACCGCGTCTGCATCCGCTCCTCAGGCCAGGGCGTCCGCGCGGGCCGCCAGAGCGAAATCCCGCTCGGTCAACCCACCGCTGTCGTGACTGGTCAGCCGCAGAGTCACCCGGGTGTAGCGGATGTCTATGTCGGGATGATGATTGGCCTCCTCAGCAGCCTGAGCCACGCGGTCCACAAACGCGATGGCCTCGGGGAAAGTGGGAAACTCGTAGGTTCTAATGATCTCTTTGCCTTCCCGTATCCAGCCGGGCAGGGAAGCCAGCTTTTCCTGAATCTCAGAGTCGGACAGTACAGCGGACATATCTGAAGAAGAACTCTCCTTTGCATTCGAGGGTTTTCAGCGGTCCAGACCGAACAGACGCACCACCCGCCACGCGGAGTCGGACCAACGCCGGTCCACTACATTTGAGGACTCCACCAGAAGGTTTGCACGCATTCTGCTCGACCGGTAGGAAAAGCCCACTGCGGACCAGTCTATTGTACCCCTCCCCGGAAACAGATGCCTGTCGTCCAAGCCATTGTTGTCGTGCAGGTGTGTGGTAAAGGCACGTAGCAGCCCATCGCGGGAAGACGCGGGACGGTCTCCATCGCCGGAAGCCCGTCCAGCCCGGCGGCCCTTCCAACCATTGAGGCGGCCTCGAAAGTGTTCATTTGTCTTTCTCTCCGGGAGGAAGAATCTCCACCAGCGTGACCGAGTTCACGGGGAGCGAGAGATCCTGCACCAGCCGGCCGCCGACAGCGCCCGGGCGGTCCAGCACGCACTCCAGCTCGGCGCGGTCGCGGTCGTGAAAAGCATTGGAGTGTTCGCGGTCCACGGTCCAGAGGCGAAGCCGTCCCCCCCGCAGGCGTGGGTCCAGGCTGTCCACCCGCAGCCGTACCATTCGCTCAACGCCATAGCGCTCCGCAAAGTTCAGTAACAGCACCCCAGTTCTTCCTGTGGCCTCATCCATTGCAGCCAGTACAGTAAGCTCCGGGTCATCCAGATCACACAGGATGCGGCTGCGGGGAAGCATGGCTAGAAGGCGGGCAGCATTGAATACGGCTTTTGGCCGCCCTGAACCCAGCAGAATCCCCCATTCCCCCTTGAACTCGTCGGAGCCGCCGAAGTCCATCGCCAGGAAAAAACAGGGTTTCGCGATTCCCGCCGGCAGCATCCCTCGTAGCAGGGAGTTGACCATCCAGGCCGCCCCGACCTCGTTGTCCTGCGGCCAGTCATGCCACCAGGCGTAGTTCCACTCGGTGATCATGAACTCCCGCACGCCGCGAGCCGTGCGGGGATACTCTTTCATGTACTGCCGCGTCACCCCCGCTTCCTCGCGGAAGATAGCAGGAGGGTGGAAATACTCGTGCCAGGAGATGAAGTCGAGCGGGGCGCCCGTCTTCTCGCAGTGCTCCAGGAGACCCCGCATATACGTCTCCCCGTTGACAGCGTATCCCCGCTCCGGCGAAGTGTCCCAGGGACCGCTTGCGTTGCAGGGGCCGCCGATCAGCGCCTCCGGATCCGCCCGGCGCACACCCTTCCACGTGGCGTCATAGAGCCTGAGATACGTCTGGAGGGGAGTGAGACCGGCAGCGGCTTTCAGCCAGCCGCTGTTAGCCTCGTTCCAGACCTCCCAGTA
>CALCJH010000237.1 GCA_937967775.1 uncultured bacterium
CCTTCCCTGGCCGGTTCACCCCGAAAGCCGCCAGGGGCCGACACGCCTCCGATGCCGCCGAAGCCTACCGGCGCACGCGCCCGGAAATCCTGACCCGGGGCGTCTGATGTGTGATGCACGATCCCATCGCCAGACCTCCGCGACGCACGGCGCACCGGTATAAGGTAACAGCCCCTTCCCAATCTACGGTCAGGAGCATTTCCGTAATCCTCTGTGTGTCGGCTATGGCAAAATATTCGGGGTTGATGTGCGTCGCGCGCTGCGCGGCAGGCCGTGCCGTTCCCCTGTCGGCCGGTCTCAAGGGGCGCCCGGCTATGACCGAAGATGGAGATGGGAACCGCTGCGGGAGCAGGTCTCGTAGATTCTTCCGGACTCCGGCAGCCCCCGGGACCAAAGACGTGTGGTGATGCTTACGCAGGAGGACGGGGGATCAGCCTGCCATTGACAGGAGGAGAGGCATCTGTTAGGTTTGAGAAAGAGACGTGAGCTGCCCGCCGCGGGTCTTATTTTCAGTCGAAGAAGGCCGGGCCCGCGGGGGTTGACTTGCGTCTGGATGCTGGCGGGAGGTGGTTTCGTCTGCACCCCACGCGCGCGTGAGATGCGCCCGGCGCCCCCGCTTCGCCCGGCAGCCTGGTAACAACAGGCGAGCTCATACTCCCACGGGTCTGGCGCCGGCCGATCCCGATCCGCTATGACCCGTTCCGGAGGCGACTGGAAGACGATAAGGCGTAATGGAGCCCGGTCTATACTCAGCAGCTGATACTCCCGTCACGGTCCGTGACGTTCTCGGTGTGGTCTGGCGGCGGTTGTGGGTGATCCTTCTGGTCACCGGAGCGGCGCTGGGCACGGCGGCGTATGTCTCCTTTACCACACCCCCCCGGTGGAGGGCCGAAGCCCAGGTCATTCTGGTGCAGCGGACCCCTGCCGTGCTGCCGGACCAGACGAGCGGCCGCGACCTGCGCGAGACCATCAGCACCCAGGTAGCCATGCTGCGCAGCTACGCCATGGCCATCCGCACCATCAACTACCTGAAGAACAAAGCGCTGGAAGGCGCCATCTCCGAAGACGTCCTGCGCGATCTGGACCCGGAGAAGCTGGTCAAGAACCTTGAAGTAGGCTCGCCCGAGGGCACGGATATCGTGCAGATCCGGGTGGTGGCGGACTCCAGGGCCAAGGCGGAGACGCTGGCCAACGCTATCTGCGAGGCTTTCGTGGAGTGGAAGCGTGAAGTGGCGCAGCAGAGCGCGGCGGATACCGTGAACACCCTGGAAGAGCGGGTGGCCACGGCCCGGGCCAGACTGGCTGAGGCTGAGCAGAAGGAGCAGGACTTCAAGCGCACCCACCGGATGGTGGACGTCAGTGCGGAGACGCAGGCGGCCGTGGAGCAGTATCTGAAGCACGATGCCGAGGTGGTGCAGGCGCAGCAGGAGGTTTCCGTGCAGGAGGCACGTGTGGCGGAACTGGCACGCCGCCTTCAGGCCGCCAACCGGGCCATCGAACAGGGAACGGGAGTGCGGGACGATTCGCTGGTGCTCTCTCTGCAGCAGAGGTTGAACGCTCTTGAGATGGAGCGGGCGAATGCTGCGCTGCGGATCCGCCCCGGCTACCCCGGAGCGGGGAGTCTGGAAGAGATTGACGCGCAGATCGCAGATGTGAAGAAACGTCTGGCGGCTGCGCTGCAGGGCACGCTGGACAACAAGAGGCCATCGCTGGAAGGGCAGGCCGGACTCAGCCAGGCGCTGACGGCGGCGCAGCTGGATCTGCGGAACGCTCGGGCCCGGCTGGCAGCCGCCACGGCCGCCCGGAACCGCGCCCGCGCGAAGACTGCGGATGTCCCGGATACCAGTCTGGAGTATGCCCGCCTCGCCCGGGAGACGGAGCTGGCAAAGACGCTCTACACCACTCTGCAGCGCAACCTGAGCGCTGCCCGCCTGGACAAGGACTCCGCCAGCGGCAACGTGCAGATCTCGCAGTATGCCTTCGTGCCGGAAAAGCCGTTCGAGCCGAACCATCCCCGCAACCTGCTCTTCGGACTGGCGGTGGGGCTGGCGCTGTCGTTCGCGGTGGTGCTGATTCTGGAGCAGGCGGACACGCGGGTGAGATCTGTGGACGATGTGCGCGAGCTGGTGCCCGGCCCAGTAGTCGGAGCGCTTCCACGGTGGTCGCAGTCCGAGCTGAAGGAGCTGATGTCCGGCTCCAGCACGGCGCCTGTGGAAGAAGCCTACAGCCTAGCCCGCGTGAATCTATCGCTTGCCCTGCGCCAGGCCGCCAACGGCGACGACAAAATACCGCAGGTGGTGCTGGTGACAAGCGCGATGCCGGGCGAGGGCAAGTCACTGACCGCGGCTCAGATGGCACGGTCGCTGGCCAGGGCCGGGAACCGGGTGATCCTGGTGGATGCCGACCTCCGGCGGCCGACGCAGAACGAACTGTTCGGGACGGCGGAGCCCGTGGGACTGGCCGATGTGATCACGGGCAGACTGACGCTGGACGAGGCGTTGGTGGCCGGAGACACAGAGAACCTGACGCTGCTTCACAGCGGCACTCCAGACCGCAACCCCACGGACCTGTTCTCGATGCCATCCGTGCCCCGCATACTGGAAGAGTTGCGGAAGATCTCGGATATCGTTATCGTGGACGCTCCGGCGTGCGCGGTGGTGGCGGATGCTCTGCTACTGGCCCCTCACGTGGACTGCATCCTGCACGTGGTGAGCGCCGGGTCAGTGGAGCGTCCCGTGGTGCGGGAGGCTGCGGAGACGCTGGCGGCCGCAGGGCCGAAACTGATGGTGTTCTTCGTGAACCGGGCCCCGAAGGATCGCTCGGCCGCGTATCATCGCTATTACTATTATGGGGACGGGAGGAGAAAGCGCGTGGAGGACCGTGCGCTTGTGGCGGCGGATGACGCTGCCGTGGTCGAGAAGGAGGAAGCGTAAATGAGAAGGCTGACCTGCTATGCGCTTGCTCTTTTGACGACGCTCCAGACGCTGGGGGTCGTGCTCGCTGACAACACGGCTGCTCCGGCCTATGTGTTGGCTCCGGACGATGTGGTCTCGGTGATGGTGGTCAACTTCCCCAACCTTTCCACCCAGGCCACGGTGCTGCCGGACGGGACCATTTCGGTGCCCATTCTGGGGAGTGTGAAGGCCAGCGGAAAGACCACGGAGGAGCTGGCGCAATATCTGGCCCGGGAGTGGGATCGCTTTGTGGTGCGGCCGTCCGTGACGGTGTCCGTGACTCAGAAGCGCAAGGCGGCGATCGTGGTGAATGGTTTCGCGGCCCGGTTGGGAGCCATCGAGTATCGGCCGGGGATGCGGCTTTCGGACGCGCTGGCCGAAGTGGGCGGAGCCTCACCGGCAGGCGACATCACCAAGGTGCGCGTGACGCGTCGCTCGGGGGAGTCGCAGACCTACGACATGACAGATTTCCCCCGCCTGGCCGGGACAGAGCGGGACGTCCTTCTGCAGGAGGGGGACATCATTTTCGTTCCGGAGCGTCGGACGCAGGTGAGTGTCATCGGTGAGGTGATCCGCCCCGGAAGCTTTGATTATCGCGACGAGATGACTGTGCTGGACGCGCTGGGGCTGGCCGGCGGGGTGCGCGAGAGTGCAGACCTCCACGCTGCCACCATCGAAGAGGACGGCGTGGAGCGCAAGCTGGATCTGGATGCCCTGCTGCGCAAAGGCGAAATGTCCGTCAACGCCAAGCTCAAGCCCGGGGCGCGCATCATGGTGCCCGAGTGGCAGAACCGCACCTATGTGTTCGGCGCGGTGGCAAGGCCTGGATTCTACCCCTACAAAGAAGGGGACAGGATCCTGGACGCCCTGAACGCGAGCGGACTGGCTCAGAATGCCGAAATGCGAGAGGTCCGCGTCATCCGCGTGGACAAGACCAAAGGCGAGGCGGTGGTGACCCGCTACAATCTGGAAGAGTTCCTGAAGGACGGCAAAATGGAAGCCAACGCCATGCTCTCGGCCGGAGATGTGGTATTCATCCCGGATAAGAAACGGGGCTTCCAGTGGCAGGATGCCTTCGCCGTGATGTCCGGGATTGGCCTGATCGATCAGACCATACGCATTCTGACAGGGAACAGGTACAGATACTGATGATGGAGTCGCGAGAAGGAGGGGTGTCGCCAGAGGCGGCACGAGGTTTCGCGCAGGAACTGGCCGGCGGGTGGGAGGCGCTGAAGCGGGCTCCGCGCGGCGTATTGCTTCTGGTGGCGCTACTGGTGGCGTTGTATGTCCCGGTGGTAGCAGAAGCGGCAAAGATCTGGGTA
>CALCJH010000238.1 GCA_937967775.1 uncultured bacterium
GAAAAATGAAAAAGCCCACGACGGGATTCGGACCCGTGACCTCCTCTTTACCAAAGAGGTGCGCTACCCCTGCGCCACGTGGGCATTCCTTTCGCAGCCCGGCGCCGACCCGCGGCCGCCTCGGCAGGTCCCCGATGCCTCGGTGGCGCACCCGGGGCCGCCTGAAATCTGGCAATCTGGGGGGAAGAGGATTCGAACCTCTGTAGGCGTTCGCCGGCAGATTTACAGTCTGCTCCCTTTGGCCGCTCGGGCATCCCCCCGCAACAGTCTTCTGCATCCTGGCAGGAGCTGCCGCCCCGATGCTGCCCTGCCAAGACAGGGCATCGTCGCGCAGGCCGCATTTTAGCGGAATCGCGCCGCTTTCTGCAACATCCGCGCTCGAGCCCGGGCGCGGAAGACATCCAGAGAGAGTTTGAGAGCCGACGAAGGGAATCGAACCCCCAACCGGCGGTTTACAAAACCGCTGCTCTACCATTGAGCTACGTCGGCGCCTTGCCAACAAAAAGCAGCCGGTCCTCTGTTCCGGCTACCACATTCGATTATATTGGCAAGCCCGGCGGGTGTCAACGAGGGCGAATTTCGCGCGCTTACGAGGCCATAGCGGTGAGCGCCACCAGAAGTCGTGCATCCCGCGTTTTGAGCGGATGCTGCCGCCGGTGTCTGATGGAGCCGCCGGCCGGACTTTGCCCCTCAGTCCTGCAGCCCGTGGGCACGGGCGGCCTCTGACGCTGTGACGCCCTCCTGCACGACGGCGTAAAGAGCCCTCTGGAAGGCCGCCGGGTCCGGCACCTGGACGGCGTTGCGGCCGAATACCACCCCGCGGCCGCCTCCCTGGACGATCCGCTCCGCAAGCTCCAGCGCCTGGATCTGGCGCGGAGTCTTCTCCGCCCCCAGTCCCAGCACGGGCACAGGACAGCCTTGCGTTACCTCGTTGAAACGCACAGTGCAGTAGGTCTTGATCAGGTCGGCTCCCACTTCGGCAAGGATCCGGCTACCGCGCATCACTTCGTCGTGCAGATCCTCGGGGCTCAGACGGTCTGGGCGCGCGGGGAAGTACTCCCCTACCACAGGCAGTCCCAGCCGCCGCGCCTCGGCAGCCAGCCGGCAAAACAGCTCAACGTTAGCGGCGTCGCGCCCCTCATCGCCGGTCTTCAGCGTCAGGCAGATGAGCACGCACTCGGCTCCCAGCGCAACTGCATCTTGCGGGGAGAATGCCTCGACTGCGATACCGGCCTCATAGTCCCAGTGGAAGCAGAAGTGCGTGCTCCAGTTCAGGCGGACCATCGCCATCGGCGAGCCTTTGACCGAGAACGCGTGCGCCGTGTGGCGCAACATCCCCGGCGACAGAAGGATCGCCGAGACGCAAGGATCGATCTTGCGGACCGTGTCCGCAAGGTCCTCCATTCCCGGTAGCGGTCCGTCGAACTCGCCGTGGTCCACCGCCACCACCACCGCATTGCGGCCGCCGCTGAAAAGACGCGCCAGCCGGATATCTCTGCCCGTCATCTACCAGATCCTCTCCCCTGTCCGAGGCCCCGTTCAGGCCCGGTAAAACTCCAGAGCGCGCCGGTAGGCGTCCAGATACCGCCCGTACAACTCCCGCTCGGCCTCGACGCGGGAAGGCCGGGGTTCGATGACGCGGACGCTTCCGCCCGTCCATCCAGCGGCGCACTCGCCGGCGGCCAGACGCGCAGATCCGTAACATGCCGACTCCGCGCAGTCCAACACCTCCACCAGCAGATCGAGGATGTCCGCGATCAGCTGCGGCCACTGGGCGCTTCTGGTGGCCCCTCCCACCATCCGCACCCGCTCCGGCCTGCCGGCCAGTGGCGCCGCAGCTTCCAGATTGCGGCAAGTCTCAAACGCCAGCCCGCGCATGACAGCAAGCTCGATGTCCCTGGCAGTGTGCGAAAGGGTCAGCCCAACGAGCGTCCCCTTCGACTCCTCCTGCCAGTCCGGACACAGGCCCCCGTAAAGATGGGGAATGAAAATCAGCGGCTCGTTGACGGACTGCGCATCGGACGCATCATCCTCCGTCCCGAACGTCCGCCTGACCCAGTCGAACACCGTGCCGCCGCTGAACGGCAGCACCAGCCCCCAGGCATCCGGCTGCACATGGCAGCACACGGGAAGGTTGCCCTCCGGATCCCGGGGCGGATGCGAGGCCACGGCATAGAGCACCCAGGCTGTCCCGCACGACAGCACCCAGCGCCCGCCCGGTCCTGCCCCTGCTCCGTGGGCCGCCGCGGCCTGGTCGAAGGCTCCGGCCACCAGCGGCGTCTTCTCCGGAAGCCCGAACTCCGCAGCCGCCTCCCGCAATAGACAGCCGACAGCCTCTCCGGCCTCCGCCGTCTCCGGCAGGGAGTCTGCCGGGAGGCCTACCCTCTCCGCCACTTTCCCGGACCAGCGCCTCGCGAACGGATTGAAAAACGGTGTCCACGAAGCTGACGGCACATCCACAACGCGCCGTCCGGTCATCCGCCAGGCGAGAAAGTCCGGGACCCAGCAGAGCACCCCCTCCCGGAGGATTTCCGGCTCGTTCTCGGACAGCCAAAGCACGGCACAGGCCGAGCTGTAAGGTGTCAATCGGATCCCTGTCTCCGAATACCAGAACCGCTGATCCGCCTGTTCGAGAAGTCTGGCGCACTGATCGGAGGCCCGCGCGTCCATCCAGCTGATGGCGGGGCGCAGCGCACTTCCAGACCGGTCCGCGACGATCAACGTGTCTCCCTGCGTGCTGAGGGCAAGCGAGGCCACGCTCTCCGGATCCCTGCCGCCGGCTCTCAGTTGCTCCAAGCAGCCCCGCACTACCGAGACCAGCCCCTGCCAGAAGTCTTCCGGATCCTGCTCGGCCCATCCCTGACGGGGATGAGACATCCCATAGGGATGCTGCGACAGGGCAAGGATGGCGCCGTCCTCGTCCACAGCCACGCACTTGGCGGAGGTGGTGCCGATATCGGCTCCCAGAAACACGCTCACGGGCTCCCGATCACCTCCACCCGCCAGCCCATCATCCGGCCGAAGCTCGCGATCTCCGGGAGCGCGTTTCCATAGACGAGAGCAGCATGGTGGGTGCCACCGGCCTCGCTGTAGCGCTCCAGGAAACGTTCCACGGGAATCTCCGGCCGGATCCATCCCCGGATGGTCTCCTCCATGCGATCCGGCCCCTCGCCGTCCACCTCCACCGGCGCGGCGATGAGCGTGAAGGTCCCATCCGGGCCAGGCGCCAGGTTGGCGAGCACGGCGCGGCCCGGCCGGAAGCGTCCCACAGCCACCGCCGGCGTCTCCGCGTCAATCCAGGGCATCTCCTTGGCGATCAGCCGGGCCCGGCCTTCGGTGAGATCCGGGTTCATCTCCGCCATATGGCTCAGGAAGATGCGCCCGCCCTTCCAGTCCGGACAAAACATCTCCGTGAAGGTCGTCTCAGGGAAAATGTCGGCAAGCGCACTCACAAAGGCGGCGGTCAGAACGTCGCCTTCCCCGGCATAGCCCGTGCCGCGCGCCATGGCTTTCGACGCCGCCAGAAACGGGATGGTGGGCAAACCGCAGGAACGGCGGAACTCGTCGAAGTTCATGGTGAAGGCGTGCAGGCGCTCCTCGTCCAGCCAGCGGCGAAGAGCAATTGAGGCGCGCACCGTGGCCGCGTGCACGCCCTCATCCAGCCCGGAGGCATCGAAGCGCTCCCGGTCTGCCTGCATCTCCGTCTGCACTGCCGGATCGTCCCGAGGAGGTAACAATCCCGGCAGATCCTCGAAGCCTGCCCGGACGACAATCAGCCCCATCGATCGCGCCAGGTCCTCCTCCGGCACCTGGAAGTCACCCATTCCCCGGAACGGTCCGCCGAGCGACCCCACCCGGGCCGAGCGCATCCGCGAGGCCATCGCCGCCCCGCGGGCGTGCGCCGCCACGCGGTTCAGAACGTCTGACTCCTGCCAGTGTCCCGCTTCAATAAGGAAGTCTTTCCGCGAGCGCA
>CALCJH010000239.1 GCA_937967775.1 uncultured bacterium
TTATACCGGACACGCTGCCGGAGGCGGCATCGCACCGAGCAACGTAAATCCCGTTCTGGGCCGGATAACGTCGGAAGAGATCATCCGGAGTGTAAAAAGAGGCCTCTACGTGAATATGGGAGGCATCGCTCCGGACGGCGCCACGGGCGATGTGTCGGCGACGGTGGACTTCGGCTTTCTCATCGAGAACGGTGAAATCACCCGGCCGGTTGCTGGGACGATGGTGGCGGCATCCGGAAGAGAGCTTCTGGAGGGCATCGAGGCCATCAGCTCGGATGCGCGCATCGAGCCCGGCTGCATGATGCCCACGGTGCTGGTTCGGAGAATGCGGGTCGCCGGCGGGAAGTAGTTTTCGGAGAGGAAGCGAACCCTGCAGTAGCTGCGAGAAGGGCGCGGGACTAAACTGCGGAATCCGATCGTTCGTCGGCCGCTCCTTTTGCCTTCGAGAAACAGGCCCCAAAACGACGGTGCGGCGTGGTAAAATCCTTATTGGTGGAAGGAAACTGCGGACCCTGTCGGTCCCCCGACGTTTCCCCAAAACCGCATTTCCCCTCGGAGGTGGATTGTTGAGACGAGAACTCCTGCGATGGATTTTTTCGGCGTACATTGCTTTGTCCTGCCTGCCCTGCGGCGCTGTCCTGAACGTTCGGATCAGTGACCTTCAGCACCAGCCTCAGCCGCCAAACCCTGTTCGCGTATTCGGAAGGGTCACGCAGGTTGATCCGCTGACTATCACGGACGGAAAATGGAGCATTCGGGTTGACGGAGTGGCTAAGGCCGAGCCCGGTCAGTTTCTGTATGTCACCGGCGACTGGGACGGGCAGAGGCTGCTTGCGGGCTCATCGCCCCAGGTGCTAAAGCGTGTGTATCCGAAATACCTTTCACTGGGAGACAGCATCACCTACCATCCCCCGCTTCCAAGCATCGGCTGGTACGGCGCTTGGGGGATGAAGGCGTCGGCTCAGGAGAAGGATTATGTGCACCTGGCAATGGCGATGATGCGGGCAGCGGATGCGGGCAACGCCGTGGAGCACTACAGCAGCCACGGGGCCAACCAGGAAGGCGGCAAGATCACTCACATTCTGGGCAAGATGGCCACTTACAAGAGCTACAGGGCGGATCTCATCACTCTGCAGATTGGGGAGAACGATCACGATCTGACCATCGACCAGTTTCGGCAGTACTACGAGCAGGCGTTGGACGCCCTGCTCGACAACAACCCCCGTCCCCGGATCTTCTGCTTCGGAGTCTGGGCTACGGACCCCCGGGCCTACCAGCCGGGCGCACGAGTCTACCTGATGGAACAGGCGATGAAGGCGGCCTGCGACGCCAGGGAAATTCCATTCCGCTCGCTGAAGGAGGTGGGATCGAACCCACTGTGCCACGACCCGGGCGGCGGAGCGGTGAACTGGCATCCCAATGACGCTGGAATGCAGGGCTATGCGGACCTGTTCTGGGAGGCGATGGGGCCGGAGCTCACCGGCCAGTAGGCACGTGCTTCTCTCGAATCTGACCGACGTCTCAGCGGCCGGTGCCCCGGGGTGCCGGCCGCAGCTTTGCGGGCGCGCGGGAAGGGAGCGGACCGGCCGGGCGAGGAGAGTGATCGGCGGCACCCTTCTGCGGCCAGGCGCCGGGCCTGCGCCCGTAAAGGCCCGCTTTTCTGCGACCATATTGCATCTGTTGACGGCGCTTCCGGGCTTGTGCTAACATCCCGATGTCTCGCGGCCCAAATGAGCGGCCGCTTTTTGCGCCGCCAATTTGTGCAAAACCACACGATGTTTCCAGGCGCTCTGGGACTCACGCGAGGAGGGACTGACGAAGAGGGACCATGCACCCCTATATGCCCATCCTGATGATGCTGATCATCGCCACTGGATTCGCCATTGCGGCGATGCTGCTGGCCCTGGTGGTGGGACGTCCCCGGGGCGGGAACGCGCGGAAGCTGGCCCCCTACGAGTGCGGCATCGAGCCCGTCGGGACCGCCCGCGATCGGTTTCCCGTGAAGTTCTATCTGGTGGCGATGCTGTTCATCCTGTTCGACATCGAGGTGGTTTTCATGTACCCCTGGGCGGTGGCGCTGGGCGAGCTCGGGGTCTACGGCTTGATCGGGATGGGGGTCTTCTTCCTGGTACTCACAGTGGGTCTGATCTACGAATGGCGCGTGGGGGCACTGGAATGGGAATGAAGCGGGCGGACTGCCGGCCTGTGCGCGTGGAGGACGGATGGCATCCCTGACCGAAAGCTCCAGACAGCGCGTGGAGCGCATTGCGTCTCGATACCCGGAGCGCCGATCGGCGCTGCTTCCGGCCCTGTATGTGGCTCAGGAGCAGGATGGCTACGTCACAGATGAAGCCATTGACGACATCGCGGGCATCCTCGGTATCTCGCCGGCCGAAGTCAAAGGCGTGGCATCGTTCTACACGATGTATTACAACCACCCCGTCGGCCGCTACATATTTCAGGTCTGCGGAACGCTTTCCTGCGCGCTTTGCGGTGCTGAGGAGGTGATCCGTTTCCTGGAGCGCAAGCTGGGAGTTCGGGCAGGCCAGACCACTCCGGACGGAAGGTTTATGTTCGAAGTGGTGGAGTGCCTCGGGGCCTGCGGATCGGCTCCGGTGATGCTTTTTGGAGATCGCTACTACGAAAAACTGACGCTCGAGCAGCTTGATCAGCTCATAGATGAGCTGCGCAGCCGACCCGCCGAAGAGCCGCAGCGGGCGCCTCAACTGACGGGGGTGGACACCCAGGACTGACGGCACGATGGCAAACGAGATCGTTTTCAGCCAGAACCATATTCCCGGAATCCGCGGCATTGACGCATATCTGGAAAACGGCGGATATCGGAGCGTGAAGAAAGCGCTGGAGATGACGCCGGAGGAGGTGATCACCGAGGTCAAGAACTCCGGGCTCCGGGGGCGAGGCGGAGCCGGCTTCCCCACGGGGATGAAATGGAGTTTCGTGCCGCGGGACACCGGCAAGCCGCACTATCTGGTCTGCAACGCCGACGAAAGCGAGCCA
>CALCJH010000240.1 GCA_937967775.1 uncultured bacterium
CTTGAGGTGCGGACCGACGACGATGACCGAGCGCCCGGAGTAGTCCACGCGCTTGCCCAGCAGGTTCTTCCGGAAGCGCCCCTCCTTGCCTTTCAGCATGTCGGAGAGCGACTTCAGTGGCCGGTTGTTGGAGCCCACCACAGGGCGGGCACGCCGCCCGTTGTCAATGAGCGCGTCCACCGCTTCCTGAAGCAACCGCTTTTCATGGTTGACGATGGACTCCGGCGCACGGATCTCCGTGATCTTCTTCAACCGGTTGTTGCGGTTGATGATACGCCGGTACAGGTCGTTCAGGTCGCTGGTGGCGAACCGTCCGCCGTCCAGCTGAACCATCGGGCGCAGTTCGGGAGAGATGACAGGGATGCACTCCAGAATCATCCATTCCGGGCGGCTGCGGGACTCGATGAAGGCGTCCACGATCTCCAGCCGCTTAATGGCGCGCGCCCGCTTTGGTCCCTGGGTCTGGGCGATCTCGGCGCGCAGCTGGCGCTGGAGAGCCTCCAGGTCCACCTCGGCCAAAAGCTGCCTGATGGCCGCGCCACCCATTCCGGCTTCGAACACGCCGGTCACATCACGGTCCAGCCTTTCCGACACAACCTCCAGCAGATGCTCGATCTGCCGGTACTGGTCGTCCGTGATCAGCTCGAACTTCTGGACGCTCTCGATGAGCCGGAGTGCCGCGTTGATGTCCTCGATGCGCTCCTCGGCATCTTCCTCTTCCTCCCGGATGCGCGACTCGACCTCTCTCTGAACACCCTCGGCATCCTCTTCAGAAAGAGCCTCGCCCTCCTCCCCGCCTTCGCGGATCTGGCGGACGCCCTCCTTGCGGATCCGGGCGATGTTCTCGTCGCGCTGCTCCTGGATATGCTCGATCTCCATAGCGGCCACGCGCCGGATGTCATCCATCAGCTCGTTCAGCCGCTCACGGTCCACCTTCGTCACGATGTATGAGGCGAAGTAAAGGACCTTCTCCAGGTTGCGCGGAGGGATGTCCAGAATGAGGCTGAGCGGGCTCGGGACGCCCTTCAGGTACCAGATATGGCACACCGGCGTCGCCAGCTCGATATGGCCCATCCTCTCACGCCGGACCTTGGAGCGGGTGACCTCCACGCCGCAGCGGTCGCAGACGATGCCCTTGAACTTGACCTTCTTATAGCGTCCGCAGTGGCACTCCCAATCCTTGACCGGACCGAAGATCTTTTCGCAGAACAGCCCGTCGCGCTCCGGCTTGAAGGAGCGGTAATTGATGGTCTCCGGCTTCTTCACCTCGCCGCAGGACCAGCTGCGGATCTCGTCCGGAGAGGCGATGCCGATTCGGATCTTGTCGAATGTCCTGGCGTCCGTCATAGTCTGGTCTCCTCGGGCGTCATCCGGATGATCTGCGAACGTCTGCGCGCCGCCGCCCTCACCGGATCATCACTGTCCGGGTATTCGTCATCGCTGTCGCGCAGGTCAATCTCGCGGTCGTGGTCGTCGGCCACCGACACCTTCAGGCAGAGGCTCTGGAGCTCGTTGACCAGGATCTTGAACGACTCCGGCACCCCGGGCTCCTGAATGGTCTCGCCCTTGACGATGGCCTCGTAGGTCTTCACGCGTCCCACCACGTCGTCGGACTTGATGGTCAGGATCTCCTGGAGCGTGTAGGCCGCGCCGTAGGCTTCCAGCGCCCAGACTTCCATCTCTCCGAAGCGCTGTCCGCCGAACTGCGCTTTTCCGCCCAGCGGCTGCTGGGTCACCAGGCTGTAGGGCCCCGTGGACCGGGCGTGGATCTTGTCGTCCACCAGGTGAGCCAGCTTCATCATGTAGATGTGGCCCACGGTGACCGGGTTGAGGAACTCCTCGCCGGTCATCCCGTCCCGCAAGCGCGCCTTCCCTGTCTGAGGGTCAATGCCGCAGCGGCTATCGACGATCCGCTCGATCCCCTCGATGATGCGGTCCACATCAAGGCCTGCCGGCGTAAGCTTCGGCTCGGGCAGAGGAGCGGACGCCAACTCACGGGCGCGCGCCTCGCCGAGTTCCTCGCGGATATCCACCCCCTGCTGCTCCAGCCTCTCGCGCAGGCGGGCATCCATCAGGGAAGCCTGATACTCCCAGGCCTTCTCCGGCTCCTTGACAGCCGGCGGTAGACCCAGTTTCCGCGCGATCTCCTCCAGGTGCACCGGCCCGAGCCGTTCCAGGATGCTCCGCGCCTCGTTCAGAATCTGCCGGTAGCGCTCGGCCAGCGGCTCTGCAGACACCTCGAAGGGGGGCTCTGCCCGGCGGGAAAGATCCAGCAGACACCGGTCCACCAGCTTCTTGAGATCCCGCTCCGGCAGCCGCTTCACCGGCAGCCCCAGGTCCGTGGTCAGCAGATTCTGCAGAATGTTGATCCGCAGGCGCCAGCCCAGGATGGCCAGGTCAGCCAGGATCTCCGCTTCCGTCGCGCCCTGGAAGATGGGGTTCACGAACTTCACCCCCAGATACCGCGACACCAGGCCGAGATGAGTCTCTAGAATCTGCCCGATATTCATCCGGCTTGGCACCCCGAGGGGGTTGAGCACGATATCCACAGGCGTCCCGTCCGGCAGGAACGGCATGTCCTCCTCGGGCAGAATCTTGGAGATGACTCCCTTGTTCCCGTGGCGGCCGGCCATTTTGTCGCCCTCCATAACCTTGCGCTTCTGGGCGACATACACGCGGACCACCATGTTCACGCCGGGGCTCAACTCATCTCCCTGGGGCAACTTAACCAGGTCGCCCTCGCAGCGCTCACAGGAGTTCCGGTCCGGCTTCTTCGAGAAGTTGAAAATCGCCCCGCAGCTCTCGCAGCGATACTTGAACCGCGAGAACACCTTGACGTCCACCACCTTGCCCTTCTCGCCGTGCGGCAGGCGAAGCGAGACGTCGCGGGTCTCCTCAGCCTTCTTCCCGAAGATGGCGATGATCAGGCGCTCCTCAGCGGACAGCTCACCCTGCCCCTTCGGAGCCACCTTGCCGACGATGATATCTTCCGCCTGGACCTCCGCGCCGATGCGGATGATGCCGTTCTCGTCCAGATCCTTCAGCTGATCCTCGCCGACGTTTGGGATGTCCCGCGTGATCTCCTCGGGACCCAGCTTGGTATCCCGGGCCTCCGTCTCATATTTCTCGATGTGGACGGAGGTGTAGACGTCGTCCTTCACCAGCCGGCTGGAAAGCAGGATGGCGTCCTCGTAGTTGTAGCCACGCCACGGCACGAACGCGACCAGCACGTTCTTGCCCAATCCCAGCTCGCCGTTATCTGTGCACGGCCCGTCCGCCAGGACGTCTCCCGCCCGCACACGCTGACCTGCGCGGACCACCGGCTTCTGCGTGATGCAGGTGCCCTGGTTCGAGCGCAGCAGGTTCAGCAGGGCATAGGTGTCCACTGTGCCGTCCTCGCGCTCGACGACGATCTCTTCCGCCGTGACCCGCTTGACCACGCCGTTGGATTTCGCCAGCACCATGGCCCCGGAATCCCGGGCCACGCGCTCCTCCAGCCCGGTCTTAACCTGCGGGCTCTCGGCGCGCAGCAGTGGCACCGCCTGACGCTGCATGTTGGAGCCCATCAGGGCGCGATTGGCGTCGTCATTCTCCAGGAACGGAATGAGCGCCGTCGCCACGGAGACCATCTGATCCGCGGAGACTTCCATATAGTCCACGGTCTTCGGATCCACCGTGGGATACTGGCTGCCCTCCCGAACGATGACCTTCTCCTCCAGGATCCGGCCGTCCTCGTCCGTCTTGGCCGTCGCCGGCAGGATGCGCGGGACGTGCGGCTCGTCACTCAGGTGCGTGATCTGCCTGCGCTCCTCTTCCTCGGCCGACAGCCACACCAGCTCTTTCGTGGCCACCCCGTCCTTCACCACGCGGTAAGGCGTTCTCAGGAAGCCGTATTCGTCTATCTTTGCGTGGCAGGCCATGGAGCCGATGAGCCCGATGTTCGGGCCTTCCGGTGTCTCGATGGGACAGATGCGCCCGAAGTGCGAATGGTGAACGTCGCGCACTTCCAGCTTGGCGCTCTGACGCGAAAGTCCGCCCGGTCCCAGTGCCGACAGTCTTCGTTTGTGGGCAAGCTCCGCCAGAGGATTGGTCTGATCCATGAACTGGCTGAGCTGGCTGGAGCCGAAGAAGCTTTTGATGCTGGCCGAGATGGGCTTCACCGACAGCACCACGTTGGGCATGATGTTGCCCGGGTCGGCGCTGGTCATGCGCTCCTTGGCCACCTTCTCCATCCTCAGGAAGCCCAGGCGAAGCTGGCTCTGCAGCAGCTCGCCGATGGAACGGACGCGCTTGTTTTCCAGGTGGTCAATATCATCCGTGGACGCCAGATAGTCGTCCGAAGTCTGGCTCAGGCGGATGATGTAGCGCAGGATCTCCAGCAGGTCCGTGGTGGTGACGTGCGTCACGCTCTCCGGGATGCTGGTTCCCAGCTTCCGGTTCAGCTTGTAGCGCCCTACCCTGCCCAGGTCGTAGCGCCGGTTATCGAAGAAGATAGAGTTCAGCAGGTTGCGCGCGCTGTCCAGCGTGGCGGGATCGCCCGGGCGCATCTTGCGGTAGATATCCAGCAGCGCCTCCTCGGCGTCGTGCGTCCCGTCTGCGTCCAGTGTGGCGTCCACATACCGCGGCACCGCCAGGACTACCAGCGATTTCAGGCCGAACCCCTCGATCTTGCGGGCCGCCTCCTCGCTGATGCGCTCGTATGCGGCCACCAGCGGCTTGCCGGTCTTGGGGTCCAGGATATCCTCCACAGGCCTGCGGCCCTTCAGCGCAGCACGGTCCGTCTCGTGGAGTACTTCACGGGTGCTGAAGTAGTCCAGGATCTCCCGGGTGGTGCCGCAGGGCACCGCGGGACGGTGCACGGGCACCGTCTCATATCCGGCCTTGCGCAGCTTCGAAATGTCCCGGGCTTTGAGCTGCTTGCCGGCCTCCACCAGGACCTCACCGGTCTCTTTATCCACGATGGACTCACGCAGCACGCAGCCAGCGGCATCGGTCAGAGATGCCTCGGCCGGAGCAGTGGGACACGCCTGCGAAAAGCTGCTCAAAGCGCGGATCAGCGTGGTCAGCGGGAACTTGCGGGTCTGCCCGATGCGCACCGTCACAACGTCGTTGGCATCGGATTCCACCTCCACCCACGCCCCTTCGTTAGGGATGATGGTGGCGTAATACAGGATGCGCCCGGAGATATCCATGGTGTCCTTGAAGTACACCCCGGGCGAGCGGGCGAGCTGGCTCACCACCACGCGCTCGGCGCCGTTGATGATGAACGTTCCCCGCTCCGTCATCAGGGGCAGGTCGCCCAGATAGACATCAGTCTCCGTGATCTCACCGTCGCGGTTTTTCAGCCGGACAACCGCTCTGATAGGGGCCTCGTGAGTCAGGTCGCGGTCGCGGCATTCCTCCAGCGGGTACTTAGGCTCGCCCATCTGATAGTCCACCAGCTCCAGCTCCAGGTTGCCGGTGAAATCCGTGATGGGCGAAAAACTCCGGAGGAGTTCCCGGAGGCCATCTCTAAGGAACCACTCGTAGGAGTCCAGCTGAATCTGGACGAGATTGGGCAATTCAACAACAGGGTCGGCGCGCTTCAGCCTGTGTTGTACCTGCATGATGTAGAGGTCCTCCTGCGGGTTACACGCAAACCGTCATTATAACATGGGTTCTGCCGCCCGGCCACAGCCGGAAAGCCCGCGAACAGACACTCTCGTCGCGGGCTGAAGGCCAGTCTGTCACGTCGCGCAGAACCGGCCGCCATAACTCCTTGCGGGAATAAGCGTGAGGATGACGGGATAACGCGAACACCGGGAGGATTATACGCGCTTGCGCCCCTGAATGTCTTCCGTCACGAAGCCCAAATCCGCCTTTTTTGCAGTTTTGCCGACCCTGTTCCTCAGTGCAGACGTCAGGAGAGGCCGCAGCCGATGGCCGCGGCCTCTCCGAAGGACACACCGTGCTTGCGGAAACCCGGCGGGCAGTTACTTGATCTCGACGGACCCGCCCTGCTCCTCCACCTGAGCCTTGATCTTCTCGGCCTCTTCCTTGTTCACGCCTTCCTTGATCGGCTGCGGAGCGCCCTCCACAAGATCCTTCGCCTCTTTCAGGCCGAGCCCAGTGATCTCGCGGACCACCTTGATGACCTGGATCTTCTTGTCGCCCGCGGCGGTCAGAATGACGTCGAACGAGGTCTTCTCCTCGGCCTCGGCGGCGCCGGCATCAGCGGCAGCTGCGGGGGCAGCCACAGCGGCGGCGGCCACGGGCATCGCGGACACGCCGAACTCCTCCTGCAGAGCCTTCACGAACTCGTTCAGCTCCAGAACGGTCATATTCTTGACTGTCTCGACCAGTTCAGCTACGTTAGCCAACTCTCATTCCTCCTGCTTCGAATCTCTAATTGCGATACGTTCCGATGCGCCGGACGCAGCCCGCATCCGGCTATCCCGGTGTCCTCACGCGGCGGCCTTCTTTTCAGCCACCCCTTGCAATGTCCACACAACGCTGCCGATCAGCTGCTGCAGCGTGCCTGCCAGATTGGCCAGGGGAGCCTGCAGCCCGCCCAGCACCTGGGCGATCATCTGCTCCCTGGGCGGCAGCTTCGCGATCTGCGTCACGGCCTCAGCCGAACACGGCTTGCCCTCAACCACTCCGCTGCGGATGGTCAGAGGACTTCGAGTCTCCTTGATGAAATCCGCCAGCAGCCGCGCCGGAGCCACGGAATCCCCCAGGCCGAACGCCACCGCCGTCGGACCCTCCAGGTTCTCCACCAGCTCCGAAAGCGCGGTACCCTGCGCAGCGCGGCGAAGCAGCGTATTCTTCACCACCCGGAAGGTGACCTGCTCCGGCCGCAGGCGGGTCCGGAGATCGTTAAAGTCCTTCATGGACAGCCCGCGGAAATCGGTCAGAATGACCGACTTCGAAGCCGCCAGCATCTCGCTGAGCTCACGAACCGTTTCCTCTTTCTTTGGTGTCGCCATTTTCTGTCCTGTGTCACCTCCTTTCCTGGCAGGTTGGTTCCCATCAAACGGAAAAGCCCCGGACAGTCCCCGCGCCGAAGGCGCGGGACGCCGAGGCGTAAACCGCGCGAGATCTATGACCACCGGACTGCCGCAAACAGGATGCGCAGCGGGTCAGAGATACTCGCCAACTGCCTCGGCGGGCGGGCGGAGATCTCCGCCCATTAAGCTCCCCTTACCGGGAGCGCCTGCTTTCTCAGGCTTCTCCGTATGAAGCTGTCTTATCCGCGGACGCGCCCTCCGGACCTGACCGGCCCGCGCGTCCGGCTACACACCGCGCTCCGCAAGCGACTGGGCCCGCTGGGTGTCCACCTGGAACCCCGGTCCCATTGTGCTGGAGACGGTGATCTTCTTGAGATACTTGCCCTTGGCTGCCGAGGGCTTGGCCTTCAGCAGAGCATTGATGAGCGCCGCGAAGTTCGCCAGCAGGTCGTCCGTGGGGAAGGACACCTTGCCAATGGCGGTGTGGATGATCCCGGCTTTGTCAACGCGGTACTCCACGCGGGTGGCCTTCTTGATGTCGTTGACCACCTTG
>CALCJH010000241.1 GCA_937967775.1 uncultured bacterium
GGCGGTCAGGGTGTCGTGTCAGGCCCGGCGCCTGCATGCGCCGGGCCGGTGTTCAGGAGAGGGATGATGCCAAAGACAGTCACTGAGCTGCATTCGGATGAGCGTCTGGTCCAGGCAGCGGCGGAGATCGCTCTGGACGGATATGAAGGCCCGGGACGCTACGAGGCCGCTGGCCGGCCGGAGTATGCTGCCCTGGTGACTGCCGGAAGCGAGATCTGGCTGGATACGGGGGACAGAGCGGCGGCCGAAAGTGTGTGGTCGCCGGAAGTCTGCGGGCTGACCACCAACAACACGCTTATCAACCAGGTGGTTCAGACGGGCAGGCTGGATGAGACCATCCAGACCGTTGGGCGGCGGATGCGCGAGGCATGGCCGGATATGTCATCGGCCGACCTGATCATGGAGGTGGCCTTCGTCCTGAATGCCAGGATCGGATTGGAACTAGTCCAGCGCTTCGGCGCAAAAGTCAGTGTGGAGCTTCACCCGGATATCGCCGATGACTGGGAGGCCACCGTAGCGTTCGGCAAGCGCTACTTCGCCATCTGCCCGGACCGTTTCATCATCAAGGTGCCGATGACCCCGGCGGGCTTTCTGGCCGTGCGTGCTTTGAGCGAAGCCGGAGTCCCCGTGAACTATACTCTGGGCTTCAGTGCGCGCCAGAATCACTTCGCGGCGGTATTCTCGCGGCCTGCCTATGTGAACGTCTTTCTCGGCCGGCTGGGCAGTCTGATGCAGGAGAACGGTCTGGGGGACGGCTCAGGCATCGGTGAAAAGGTGACCCTCGCTTCTCAGGAGACACTGGAGCGATTGCGGCAGGCGGATTCCCGCATCCCCACATGTCAGATCGCGGCGAGCCTCCGGGCTGCGCCGCAGGTGACGGCCCTGGCGGGGGTGGACGTGCATACCATACCGCCTAAAGTGGCCCGGGAGTATCTGGATTCCCGCCCGGATCTCTCCGTCATCCGGCGCAGATCATCGGCGGAGTTCACCGTGTCTCTTTCTTCCGATCCCCGCGTGGCCGCCATGCTGCGGGCTCTCTGGGAAGTGACGCCCGAGTTCGATCAGTTCTGCCGGAAGGCCGATGCCGCCGCGGGTTCATTGAAGTGCGGACGCGATCTCATCAGTCTTGCGCAGGAATCTGGTGTGCCGGACTTCTTCCGGGACTGGCCGGTTGAGGAGCAGCTTGAGATCCGCAAGGGCGGCAAGATCCCCGAGCTGGCACGTTGGGTGGATGTTGCGGCGATTGATGATCTGATGAGCCAGGCGGCCCTGCAGAGTTTCGCTGCGGATCAGGGTGAGCTGGACGACCGCATCGGAAGGTTGATCCTCTGAGAGGCGGAACTGTCGCATTGCCGCTGGCGGGCCGCACCGAAGTGCCATGCTGGATCTGAGCTTCAACCCTTTCCGTGAGGGGCTGCCGGAGGAGCGAGCCGCGGATCCCTGCGTCTTTGTGATCTTTGGCGCCACGGGCGATCTGACGCGGCGGAAGCTGGTGCCCGCTCTGTTCAGCCTGTTCTTACAGGGGCTTCTTCCCACCAGTTCCGCCATAGTCGGCTTCGCACGCCGCCCCTGGAGCGATGAGCAGTTCCGGGAGGAGATGCGCCGCGGTCTTCAGGCACACGCGCCATCGCTGGCGCGGGACGAGGAGTCCTGGAACACCTTCGCGCGCCTTCTGGAGTATAACCAGAGTACTTTTGAGGACGTGGACGGCTATATTCGTCTGGCACGCCGTCTTCAGGATCTCGGCCGGGAGCGAGGGATTCCCGGCAACCGGCTGTTTTATCTGGCCACCCCTCCCTCCGAGTATGAGCCCATCATCGAGCGGCTGGGGCAGACCGGCCTGCAACGGCAGGATGATGGCTGGGCGCGCATCATTATAGAAAAGCCCATCGGCATAGACCTTGCTTCCGCGCGGGAGCTGAACGCCCGCATCCGGAGCGTGTTTGCTGAAGACCAGGTCTACCGCATAGACCACTTCCTGGGCAAGGAGACGGTCCAGAACATCCTGGTGTTCCGTTTCGCCAATAGCATTTTTGAGCCCGTATGGAACAGCCGGTATGTGGACAACGTCCAGATCACCATCGCCGAGACCCTGGGGATGGAGGGGCGGGGCGCATACTTCGACCGCGCGGGCATCGTGCGGGATGTCGTGCAGAACCACGGCCTTCAGCTCCTGACGCTGGTGGCGATGGAGCCTCCCGCGGCGATGGAGTCGGGCTCCATCCGGGATGAAAAAGTCAAAGTGCTGAGGGCGATCCGGCCCATTCGTCCCGGCGATGTGGCCGCCAGCGCGGTTCGCGCTCAGTATACGCGCGGACTCCTGCTGGATGAGGAGGCACCCGGCTATCTTGAAGAACCCAGTGTCGCGCCGGATTCCTCGACCGAGACGTATGCCGCGCTGCGGTTTCTGGTGGACAACTGGCGGTGGTCCGGTGTCCCCTTCTATATGCGGGTGGGGAAGCGGCTGCCCCGGAAAGTGACCGAGATCGCGCTGCAGTTCCGTCAGGCTCCTGGCGTGCTTTTCGGAGTGCGGCAGGGGGACGCGCTGCAGCCGGATACCCTGGTCATCCGCATTCAGCCGGACGAAGGCATCACGCTTCGCATCATCAGCAAGGTGCCGGGCCCGTCCCTCCGCCTCCAGCCG
>CALCJH010000242.1 GCA_937967775.1 uncultured bacterium
GGCGAAGGCCGTCATCTGCGCGTCCACCGGCAACACGGCGGCCTCCGCGGCGGCCTACTCGGCCAGGGCTGGCATCCAGTGCGCGGTGCTGCTCCCGAAGGGCGAGGTAGCGCTGGGGAAGGTCAGCCAGTCGCTGATGCATGGGGCAAAAGTCATCGCCATTGACGGCAACTTCGACGATGCGCTCCGGCTGGTCCGGGAGATTACCGACGAATATCCCATCGAGCTTGTGAACTCTCTGAATCCCTACCGCATCGAGGGGCAGAAAAGCGGAGCCTTCGAGATCTGCGACGTGCTGGGCGGCGCGCCAGACTTCCACTGCATTCCCGTGGGCAACGCCGGCAACATCACGGCCTACTGGAAGGGATATCGCGAGTATTATCAGGCCGGCGTCATTAACCGTCTGCCGAAGATGCTAGGATACCAGGCGGCCGGAGCCGCGCCCATCGTGCACGGCCGCCCCATCGAGAAGCCGGAGACCATCGCGACGGCCATCCGCATTGGAAACCCGGCAAGCTGGAAGCAGGCGGAGGCGGCGCGTGATGAGTCGGGTGGTCTGATTGACATCGTCACCGACGACGAGATTCTGGAAGCTTATAAGATGCTGGCTTCGCTGGAAGGGATCTTTTGCGAACCTGCGTCGGCGGCCAGCGTGGCCGGGTTGCGCAAGACGGCTGCATCAGGCTATTTCAGGGAGCCCGCTACCTGCGTCTGCATCCTCACCGGACACGGCCTGAAAGACCCCAACCGCGCTGTCGCCGTTGCCCCTCCGCTCATCGAACTCCCGGTGGACAAGAGCGCCATTCTGAAGACGCTGGGGATGGCCTGACGGTGCCGTTCGAAGTGCGGCCCTTCGTCCTCCGCGGCGCGTTTGACGCGTGCGCTTGAGTTCTTGAAATCCCGGTGGCGGAACACTGCGCGCCGAAGCGTGCGTGCTGCAGAGCGATTTCGCCTGTTGCGCTCATGCTTCTGGCCGGGGCGGCTGTGGCTCCGTGTCCTCACCGAGGGATCCGCTGAATCCCTTTTCATCTGTCTTCTGAGGCCCAGCGCGGCAGGAAACTACCCGGCAAAACGGATAGAATACTATGGCCGTGGCGGGCTGCCGATGGCCCGTTTGACAGTCGAAGTTTTATACGGAGGCAGATAATGGCGACAAAAGTGACTCTCCCCCTGCTGGGCCAGACCATGGAGGAAGGCACCATCATCAAGTGGTTCAAGAAGGAGGGCGAACGCGTCGAGAAGGAAGAGCCGCTACTCGAGGTGATGACGGACAAGGCCAACATGGAGGTGGAGTCACCGGAGTCCGGTGTTCTGCTTAAGATTGTCGCTCAGGAGGACGAGACGGTCCCGGTCAAAGGGCTGATCGCCATCCTGGGCGAGCCGGGAGAGGACATCTCCGCGCTGCTGGCGGAAGCCGGCGCCGCTGGCGAAGCGCCCGCCGCGCCCGCCGAAGCTCCCGCAGAGGAAAAGAAGGTTGCTGAGCCACCCGCTCCCGCGGCCGCCGCTGCGGCTCCCGCCGGAGGCCGGGTGGCCGCCAGCCCCAGAGCCCGCAGACTGGCTGAAGAGCACGGCATAGACCTGGCGCAGCTTGCGCCGGGTTCCGGTCCCGAAGGAAGGATCATCGAGAAGGATGTTCTCCGCGCCATCGAAAGCGGCGCCGCTGCGGCTCCCGCTGCTCCGGCGGCCACGCCTCTGGCCGCGAAGGTGGCGGAGGAGAGGGGCGTGGACTTGGCCGCGGTGAGAGGCTCCGGCCCCGGCGGCAAGATCCGCCGCGAGGATGTGGAGGCCGCTGCTGCCCCGGCCGCCGTGCCGCTTGCCCCGCGCGTGCCGCTTGGCGGAGTCATCCCGTTCGCCGGACTCCGCAAAGCTGTCGCGGACAATCTGGAGAAAAGCGCCCGGGCCGTCATTCCCGTCACCCTGACGATGGGGGTGGATATGACGGAGGCCACCAGGATGCGCGAGCAGCTCAAGCTGGTCTACGAAAAGAAGCACGGCGTGAAGCTCAGCTTCACCGATATCGTCATCAAGGCCGTCGCGCGTGCCATCGAGGATTACCCTATCATGAACTCCTCGCTGGAGGGTGATCAGATCCGCATCCATGACGGAGTCCACGTGTGCGTTGCTGTGGCGGTTCCGGACGGGTTGCTGGCCCCAGTGGTGCGGGATGCCAACCTGAAGCCTCTCTGGGCCATTAGCGCCGAGGTGCGCGATATGGCCGAGCGGGGACGCTCAGGACGTCTTGGACCTTCTGAGCTGAGCGGCGGGACCTTCACTGTGACGAATCTGGGCGCTTATGGCGTGGAGCACTTCAACGCCATCATCAATCCTCCGCAGTGCGCCATCCTGGCCGTCTGCGCCATCCAGAAGAAGCCTGTGGTTGTTGAGGGAGACCGCATCGAGGTGCGTCCGATGATGAACATCTGCCTGACGTTCGATCATCGCATTGTGGACGGCGCTCCGGCGGCTGAGTTCCTGGCGCACGTGAAGAATCTGCTGGAGAACCCCTACCTGTTCCTGGGCTGAGAGCCGGAAATAGAATCTGGATCTCTTTACGGGCGCCATCCTTCGAAAGGGCGGCGAGGTGGCGTGCCGCAACCGGGTCAGGGCCGAAGAGAGGACTGCTCTATGGTGAACGTTGCCATCGTCGGCGCGGGCGGGATGGGCCGGCGCCACGCGGCCAGCTACCGCGAGACGGGGGAAGCCCGGGTCGCAGCGGTCGTGGACATCAACAGGGACGCGGCGGCCTCCCTTGCGGGAGAGGATGCGCAGGTCTTCGCATCGCTTGAGGAGGCACTTGAGAAGTGCGATGTGGACATCGTGGATGTCTGCACGCCCACTCCGTTTCACGCGGAGCACGCCGTCGCCGCGCTGAAGGCGGGTAAGCATCTGCTGCTGGAGAAGCCGATGGCCCGCACACTGGAAGACTGCGACGCCATCATCGGGGCAGCGGAGGAGAGCGGAAAGACCGCGATGGTGGCGCACGTGCTGCGCTTCTTCCCGGAGTTCGTGCGCGGCAAGGAGGCAGTGGACGCGGGACTGGTGGGGGAGCCTGCGGTGGTCCGGACCTCACGGGGAGGGGGAATGCCCCGCGGCGTGGATTCTTGGTATACGGACATCGCTCAGAGCGGCGGCGTGGTGCTTGACCTAATCATCCACGATTTCGACTGGCTCCGCTGGGTGCTGGGACCGGCCGACCGGGTCTATGCCCGCGGGCTGGCGCATTCCGGGCGCAAAGGTCAGGACTATGCGCTGGTGACCATCCGGTTCAGGAGCGGCGCCATCGCTCACGTGGAAGGCACCTGGATGCGTCCCTCCGGCTTCGAGACGCGCTTCGAGATTGCGGGGACGCAGGGCCTCCTGGACTTCTCCAGCCGGGATAGCGCATCCCTCCGGGTGGCGCGCGCGTCGGGAGAGGAGAGGCGCGCGGCGGTGGATGTGCCGGAGAGCCCGCTCGCCGAGAATCCTTATACGTCCCAGATCCGGCACTTCCTCCACTGCGTCCGCACAGGAGAGGCTCCCATTGTGTCCCTTCGCGATGCCCGGGCGGCGGTGGAGATCGCCTTGGGAGCGCTTGAGTCCATGAAAACCGGTGAGCCGGTCGAGCTTCGATTTCAGGAGAGCTGAGATGGCCCCACTCAAGATCGGAATGGCCAGTTTTGCCCATATGCACGCCGGGAGCTATGCGTCCAGTCTGCGTAGCCTTCCCGGAGCCGTCATCGAGTGCATATGGGATGCAGACGAGCAGCGGGGCAAGCAGATGGCGGAGCAGTTCGGCTCCCGGTATGTGGGCGACCTGGACGAGTTTCTGGCTGCCGACATTTCGGGGGTGGTCATCTGCTCCGAGAACGCCGGACACCGGGACTTGGCGGTACGGGCGGCCCGCGTCGGCAAACATATCCTTTGCGAGAAGCCCATCGCCACCACCGTGGAGGATGCGCGGGAGATGATAGACGCGGCCGCAGCTGCCGGTGTCCATCTTGCCACCGCGTTCCC